>CAYXSZ010000062.1:0-2793 GCA_964468425.1 Candidatus Woesearchaeota archaeon
AATTACTACATTGTATCTCCAAAACCAAACCTTCCAAAAGTACTCGCTGTTCCAATCCGAAGTGTACTTGAGATCTTCGTTAAACTCTTCTCGAAACGCCCGCTTGCAATTTTCGCAAAAACAAGATTTGTCCACATCAGGTAAGTATCTGTAAGAATCCAACATAAAGCCATCCGAGTATTTATGTACTTCTTTTATTTCCCGAACGCAAACCTCTTTGAACTCGGAGTTCAAACACATTAATGGCCAGTTAATACCATCGAATGGATTCGTATCTAAGTAAATGATCCTTTCGTCCTTGCTCCTCTGAACCCAGTGCGGATTTTTCTCAGCAAGAAACTTGTTACTCGTGTGGCACACCATAGAAACTAGCTTTATTCCAAGTTCGTTGGTTTTCTTGCGCAATCTCTCTAAGAAATCTCCAGATACGCCGTTTTTCAACGGGTAGATTTCGCTTCTGTAAAAAGCCCTCCCCCATCCATCTCTCGCGAAAACAACGAGGGTGTCAAACCCACACTCCTTAGCAAATTCAGCGATTTCTTCCGGAGATATTTTATCTAAATAACAACCGTAACGATCTTCGATGTTAAACTGGAGTATTCGCCTCACAGTTATTTATTTTTTGTTATTAAATAATAAAAAGTTTAGGTGAGGAAGCCTGCGACGGACTGACAATGACGAAACAACGATGAGCTGACGCTATTATAAAGTTTTTTAGATACTCAAGATATGTTACCCGATCGGATCCTGGACAAAGCTTTTAGACGTGCGGAACAAAATGCTAGATCGATAAAAGATCTTAACAAAATAATCCAGGCTAAGAAGAGGGAGCTCGTGAGAATTGAAACTGTGAAAAATATAGTAGTTTCAGAGATTGACAAATTGATTATAAAAATTCCCAAAGAAAGAGAACTTCAAAGTTTCTATCGAGAATTACTTGAAATTTCCTTTGAGTGGAAAGAAATCAAAAGAGCTTTAATTAGATTAAAATTTGTTAGAAAGTTCGTAATAGATTTATATACGAAGTACAAGAACTCGATAAAAATTTCTAGAGACTTTCAAAAGATGAAAGCCCTTAGAAAGGAATATTACGGTAGAGTTGCAAGCTTATTAAAAAGAAATAGAATTTATTTTGATTTGCTAAACGAGGTTATGGAATTTTACAAAAAGGTTCCAAATATTAAAGCTTGCCCGACAGTAGTAATAGCTGGGTATCCTAACGTAGGCAAAAGTACATTGCTTTATAAGTTAACTGGTTCAAAACCTGATATACAACCATATCCATTCACAACTAAAGACATCATGCTTGGATATATAAAAACTCCATATTTTAACATACAATTAATAGATACTCCGGGAATTTTAGATCGACCACTTGAGGAGATGAACAAGATCGAGAAAAAGGCTGTTCTAGCCATCAGAAACCTTCCTCACTTGATTATTTACGTAATTGACGCTACAGAGAGTTGTGGATACGACATAGAATCTCAGATAAAACTTCTAAATCAAATTGAAAGAAACTTTAAAAAGGATGTATGGATATACTTGTCAAAAACAGATTTATTCGAGAAGGAAGATGTCAAAAGAGTTGAAAAAGTTAAAACGCTTGGAAAACCCGTTTATAATGAAGTTAAAAAGCTTAGAGATGATCTAATAAATTATTTTAAGAAAAGAAAAGAACTTTATCTCTAACCTCAAATAAGATTTAATGAAGCTAGTTGTCACTTCTGATATTCACAACGATCTCGCACTCTCCAACAAATTAATCGAGACTGTAAAGAAAGAAAGCCCAGATCTCGTCGTTTTACTCGGTGATATCGGAGAATTTGGAGAGATTCCAAGAGGACTAATTGGTAATCTCATAAAATACATTGATAGCTATAAGATACTTTTGATTTTAGGAAATCACGAGACTCCAGAAGTCGCAGAGTTTCTAAGTAGGATTTATAAGATAAGAGCTATCTATAAAGGGTTTTTTGAGTTAAATGGAATTTCTTTTGTATGTATTGGCGGTGGGGACGTGCCTCTCTTTATGATCTCCGATAGCGAAATCCAAAAATTCGTAGAAGAAATTAAAGAAAATGTGAAAAATAAAAAATTCATTCTCCTATCCCACATTCATCCCAGATACACGAGATCGAGCATGATTGGTGGGGGAAGCAAGGTTCTTTACAGTTTTATTAAGGAGATGCAACCTTTAATAGCTATTCATGGTCACATTCATGAAACGGGTGGTTTGGAGGAAATAATTATCAAAACAAGAGTTATTAACGCCGCTCGTAGTATTTTCGTCATAGAGCTTTCGGAGAGTGAAATCAAGGTCAAGAAAATTTTATAAATCCTTGCCAGCTGAAATCATCCTGAAACATTTAGAGAAAAAGGTTCTTCTCGTTGATAAAACTTTCGTATCTAATTGTTAATTACGAGAAGCAGAGCCTTTAAAATTTTTAAATAGATAATGTTATAAAACTTTATGGTCGAGGGGAAAAAGGTTTATATAGAATCCTTAACCTGTCCGGTCTGCGGGAGCCACGAGTTCATCTATAACCCGAAGACTTCTGAACTAACGTGCGCGAAGTGTGGGTATGTAATGGAGGAGGTACCTTACTTGGGGAGGGAGTGGAGAGTTCTTGAGGGAGAAAGCTTCCAAAGCAAGGCTAGAACGGGATCTCCCATGGGATATTCAAATATAGCAAGTTCTCTAACAACAGAAATAGGTAAAGCGGAGGAACTATACCAACTTTCAGACGAAGAAAGAAAGATGTTTGAGAGACTTAAGAAGTGGCAGCAGAG
>CAYXSZ010000063.1:0-3067 GCA_964468425.1 Candidatus Woesearchaeota archaeon
TATAGTAATTTTTCTGAGCTAGAGAAAGTTATTAAGAGACTTATACCAGACTTAGCCAAAGGAAACTTATACGATGTATTGTCCGACTTTCAGTAAACAGTAATTTTCGCTTTTTTAACTACTTTCCCAATCTTTTTAAAAGCTTCCTCGATTTCTTCCGGATCGCATTTAGTTTTAGGATTTTTACCAATCTCTTGGCTTTGCTCTGGCGTTTTCGCACAGAGTTCGTATAGTCCAACTTTTCTAGACAGTCTTATAATTTCGTCTTTGTCAAATCCAAAGAGAGGTCTATAAATCAGTGTTTTTATTCCGTAAGATGCGGCGCGTAGATTTTCTAGAGTTTGCGAAGCCTTTTGTCCTAAGCTTTCTCCAGTAACCAGTCCTATAGCTCCTATCTTCTCTGCAACACCTTCAGCTACGGTGTATAAAGCTTTTTTAAACACAGTTATCCATAGTTTGCGATCAACTTCTGACTTTATGGAATCTATTATCTCTCTAAAGTCTACAACAAATAGTTTACATTCGTACGTTGGAGAAAACGCTCTAAGGTGTTCTACTATCTTCCTAACGTGATCTACTAATTCTTCTCTTCCGAAATCCGCAAAGAGAAAATCTACAAGGCACCCTCTTTTCATTGCAAGCCAGGCTGCGACTGGGGAGTCAAATCCTCCAGATATCATTGCCAGAACTTTTCCTTCAGACCCCACAGGCAATCCTCCAAAAGCTTCATAAATTTCAGTAAACAAGTAACAATCTTTATTGCGAATTTCTACATAGCAAGTTACTTCTGGGTTCTTAACATCTACTTTGCCATATTTTGATAGTTTTTCCCCAATAAGTCTACAAACATCGTATGATGTAAAATCGTGACTTCCAACTCGAGTACAGTCTACTTTAAATGTCTTATTTTTAACAACTTCTTTAAAGAACGAAGTTCCACTATCAATAAGCGATTTCAAATCAGAAAATTTGTATTTAACGCAGGGACTAAACGATTTTATACCAAAAACCTTTGGAAGCTCTTTAATAGCTAAATTTTCGTTCCTGACTCGCAGAACAATTCTTCCCGGATATTTTATAACATCTACCAAATTGTTTTTTAACTTGGCTTTGATATTTTCGATTAACTTTCGTTCAAACTGAAAGCGGTTTCTTCCCTTAAGGGCTATTTCAGAATATCTCACTAAAATGTATCCAGATTCGCTCATTTTTTATATGCAAAGTAAATTAAATAGTTTCCCTGCTTTCTAAACAATTCGAAGCCGTCAAAGTATTTTTTGAGAAGAGCTTCTACATATCTGAACTTTTTCGTGGCTACGAGTTGAAAAACTCCCTTTGAGTTCAGATGCTCGTAACTTTGTTGTATAAACGATTGAATAACCTCCTTACCAGCTGTATATGGAGGATTTGTAACTATTATGTCAAATAACTCATTGATATTCTCAAAAACGTTAGATTTCACAACTTTGACATCAACGTTATTTAACTCTGCGTTTAACTTCGAGTACTTAATTGCAAGCTCGTTAACATCAGAAAGCCAAACTTCTGCTTCTGGACAAATCTTCTTAGCGACTATTCCGAGAATTCCACATCCACACCCGAGATCTAGGACTTTTGAGCCCTCGAAAACCACCATAGTATCCGCAAGCAACTTCGATCCTGGATCCACGCGCTCTCGCGAAAATATGTTTGAAGACGTGTAGAACTTAAACAGGTGACCGCGAATGACTTCTTTTATCAAAGTAACATTTTTTTCTTCTGGTTTCTCAACGAAGTAGTGCTGGAACTCCTTTTTTATTTTTATGAAACATCTTTAATAAGATGTTCTTGCCTAGAGTACTGATTAAAAGGTTGAAGTCAAGTAAAAAACCAGTAGTAATCGTTTTTTCAAGCTTTGTACACGGCTCCGGTAAGAGTGCTTTGTGCAAAAGTCTCGAAAAAGCGTTAGCTCGAAAAGGATTACGGGTTCTTCGCATTTACATCGGAAGAATTTTTAGAAAGATGGCGATCGAAGCTGGAAAAAGCATTGACGAGTTCATGCGTGATCTGAACAAAAATCCAGAAGTTGATCTTGAAGTTGATAAAAGGATGTATTGTGTTCTAAAAAACTTGTTAAGAAAAAACTACTATCGATGCATTTTGGTTGATTCTAGCGTTGCTCCGTACTATTTAGATGGAAAGAAGATATTCAAAGTTTATATTTACTCCAACTTGTCTCTCGTCGCAAAGAGAGTGCTTTTGGCAAAAAGAGAGGCAGATCCCAAATACAAAGATGAAAAAGAGATTATAAATAGTTTATTGGTGAGATCCATCGAAGACTACAAAAGATATAAAAGCTTAGCCAAGAAGGTTTCAGATCCTTTTTGGAAAAAAGTTTATTCTCGCTATGGATCTTGGATTTTTGATTTAAGACATAGTAATCAGGAAACTTTAAACAAAAGTTTAAGAAAGCTTGTTCTGGAGCTATCACGGCTTTTAAGCATTAAAGGAAAGAGGGTTCTATGATAGTAATCACGCATTGGGACGCAGATGGAATATTTTGCCTTTACCTCCTTTACAAGCGCTTCGGAAAGGATTTGAAAGTGTACTTCTCCGGACCTCGTAAAATCGAAGATACGCTACTAAAAGTAATTAAAGATAATGAAAAAACTGAAACAATTTATATAACAGATATTGGTGCGACACAAGAGGCTATATACTTGTCTTCGTATTTTACGAAAGCTATTTGGATAGATCATCACATTTGGGACAACTTAGAAACTACATCTCGTGTAGAGATTTTCGTTAAACCTTATAAATCAGCATCCAGGGTCGTATCTGAATACCTGAAAATAGAAGACAGTCTTCTAGATTTTATAGACCATATAGACGCAAATGACGTAAAAACTGATGAAGAGAGAGAATTTAGAGACTTGATTTCAGCTATTAGGCACGAATATCCAAGAACTTATGGAGTTTGGTTTAAAGGGATCGCGGAAATGCTTTACAATGGAAAGAGCGTTAGAGAGATTCTTGATACGCATAGATCGATTTTGGACAAGTTTTACGAGTATTTAGAGAAGATCTC
>CAYXSZ010000064.1:0-5242 GCA_964468425.1 Candidatus Woesearchaeota archaeon
ACGTCAAGTATTTAGTACTTAACTTCCTATAGTTTTTATGAGAGTTTTGTTCATTGACGTTGGAAACAAAACGTTTAGAGTCGAAGAAATAGAGCGCGAAGACATTCTCGGACCGTTAGATCTCGGAGTCTATCTCCATAAGGATGTCTACAAGAGTTATGAAAAGGATGTATACGATCCTTCAAACGTTGTAATTGTTGGAACAGGTCCTCTGAACTACCCAGGCGCTCAAAGGGGTGTTATAGTATTTAGAAGCCCCATTCACGGAGGAATTCACTCTTCAGTCATCGGAGACCTCGGAGAGTACCTTAAAAGAGCCGGATACGATGCGATAGTCATCGAAGGAAAGGCTGAGACCGAGACTTTAATTTTCATTTACGACAGCGAGATTGATTTCTATGAAGAGAGTCTCCCAGAAAACATTTTCGAAAAGGAAAAGGAACTTTACGAGCGTTTTTCGAACTACAAGAACATAAGAGCGCTCCTTACCGGGAAAGCAGCAGTAACTGACTATGCTTGCTTAGTTTCCTCAAAGCCTGGAAGAATTGGAGAAATTCCTTGTGTGGCTGGAAGAGGTGGAGCGGGATCTGTACTATACAAGGCTCACAATGTAGTCGGACTTGTAGTTGGTGGGTCTAAAGATATTTCGATTCAAGAGTACGATGTAAAAAAAATTTTGGAATCCACCAAAAAATATAGAGAAAGCGGAACTTTCTACGCTAATTATCCACACTTAAAAGACAAGATTGTTGCTCTTAACTGGCAGATTTCTTGTCAGAACAAGGAAAAGCGACTGGAGTTCTACGAAAAATTTGTAGAGGGTGTTCTCTTGAAGGATTATACATTCTCTTCAGACACTTGTGGCGAGAGATGTCCTGTGGCGTGCAAGAAGATCGAGGACGGTGTAAAACTCGATTACGAACCAGTTAACGGTTTAGGACCCTTCATAGGAATTTTCGACAGGGAAAAAATCAGAGAGCTAGTTCACTTAGCAGATTCATACGGATTTGACGCGATCTACTTGGGACACGTATTGGGAACGCTGATGGAAGCTCTTTCTAAAGGTTTACTCGACATAGATGTGGAAAAACCCGTTCTCGAGTTTGATAAATACGAAAAAGACTTTTCAGAAACGAATTATAAGGTTGCTAAGAAACTAATTGAAAAGCTCATTAGTGGAGAACTTCCTGGAAGTCGAATTAGAAAACTTGCAGAACGATTGGGAATAAAGGATCTCGCGTTTTATGTTCCCATCGGCTCAGAATACGATATGACGCCAAACTTCTACTGGACATTAGGCTTAATTCTTCCGATTGCAATGTTCGGAAAGTATTATTCGGATTATCATACAACTGTAAAAGATCCGGAGGAGTACGCAAAGATTTGCGCAGAAAGAACCGTTATGGAATACCTCTTAGACAACTTAGGGATTTGTAGATTTCACAGAGCTTGGGTGGAGTCAGAGATCATAAGCGATACTCAAAAAGAAATAGCTAAAAAGAGAATAAAAGATTTATTAGAATACAGAAAGCTAGCCGGAGCCGAACCTATATTCTGGGAATCTAAGAGAGTTTTAGATGTAGTTACAAAATTATTTGAGGAGGATGGAAGCGAATGGGCTAACAAAGTTGAAGAGTACTGGAATAAATGGAAGGAAGCTTATAACTCTTTCTTTTTTGACTAATATATTTGGGCCCGTGTCCGAGCGGCCAAAGGAGCCGGGTTCAGGTCCCGGTGGGTTAGTCCCGTCCGGGGTTCGAATCCCCGCGGGCCCAGTTATTTACAATTCTCAACATAAATGTGAGTAGAAGTCTTATTGATCCCTATACACCCTTCTCTCTCGATGACAACTTTTCCAAAGAACTTATTACTCGTGGAGAGATTGTACTTCCACAAGCTACCGATTTTTTGAATAGAAACGTCCACAAACTGCGAGGAAAAATTGTAATATGCAGAACTTATAGTAACTGCGTAAATACTCCCGTTGTTCAGGTAAAGAGTAGACCCTGGAGGAACCTTAATCTTCACCTCTCTATAGCAATTAATACAAGTTTTTACTTCATTTATAGAACTGTTTAAGGCGATCAAGAGGTTCTCGAGCGAAGCGAGGGTCACCTTGAGTTTATTTAAAGCGAGATAAGAATTAACAGCGTAAAGAATTATCGAAAGAGCTGTAATAGCAAATAAAAGATACATTAAGTACCCTATCCAAACCGCAACCGCTCTCATGAAATTATATAAAGCATAACCTCTTAACCATTTTTTCCATTTATATTTCGTGAAGGTGTTGGTAACGACAAACCGCGGATTCGAAGACGCTTGCGCAAGCGAAATAAAAATGCTAACAGGAAAGGAAAGCGAGATAAGACCTTTTGGAGTCTTAGGTAGAGTAATGTTTGAAGTAAAAAACTTAGAAGAAGCTGCAGAGTTCACGTATCTCACAAGAACCGCAAATAGAGTTGTTCTTTTCTTAAAACACTTTAAAGCGCCTAGAACTAAAGAAGGACTAGAAAAAATATATGGAGAGCTTAAGGATATGGATTGGGAATTTATGAACGAGAACATAACGTTTGCGGTAAGATCTAAAAGGATGGGAGTCCACGAATACAATTCAATGGATATTATGCGTGTAGCAGGGCAAGCCATCATAGATTCCATTCAAGAAAGAAAGAAGTATCGTCAAAAAGTAAATCTAGACGAACCCGATGTAGTTATTCGAGTGGATGCTGTTGGAGAAGATTTTTTTGTTGGAATAGACTTAGTAGGCGAGAAGGGACTGCACAAAAGAGGTTACAAAGTTTACAACCATCCAGCATCCTTAAAACCCACGATTGCGCAGAGTTTAATAATCTTGTCTGAATGGTGTGAAAACAAAGTTTTGTTAGATCCAATGTGCGGGTCGGGAACAATACCAATCGAAGCTGGTTTATTTGCAAGAAACATACCAGGTTCCTTTTGGAGGAAAAAGGATTTAGCCCTAACTAAGCTAGAAATAGGAATAGATTGGTTTGAGTTCTTCAGAAACATCGATGAAAAGTTCATTCGGGATTCGGATGCAAGAATTATAGCTTCCGATAAGCTAGTCAGACACGTAAAGGGAGCAGAGATCAACGCGCAAAGAGCTCTTGTCAAGGATCTTATACAATTTCGCAGGATAGATCTCGAGTGGCTCGATCTCAAGATCGGCGAAAAGAACGTTGATTATATAATCACGAACCCTCCGTACGGAGTTAGAATGTCCTATAAGGAAGAACTACAAAAAATCTATAAGTACTTGTTTTATCAAGCGGAGTATATATTGAATGATCAAGGGAAGATTGTTTTGATCACTACTCAAAAGAAGCTAACGCTTAAGTATGCTGAAAAATACAAGTTCTCCTTGGTTCACGAGCGAAAAGTTTGGAACGGAAACTTAGAGGCATTCGTCTTTATATTTACCAAGGAATGATTTTTATGATTTTTCATAACGATGAAAATAATGGATATCCGCGAAGTTCCAAAAAGCACAACGACAAAGACTATGCTAGTGGTAGAAAAAGGAGTCAAGTTCGTTTGTCCTAACTGCGGTAAAGGAACAATAATTAGAACGAATAAAGAGAGAAAAATGGGTGTTAAGTGGGTGTGTCCATCTTGCGGATTCGAAGGACCGTAGGACGATGGGAAAGGTAATCATTACCCTTAGAATTTATCCAGAAGAAGTGGATACAGATCTCGCAAGAATAGTGGAAGAAGCCAAGAAAATAATCTCCGAGTTCGAAGGAGAGTACTGGAAGCACGAAGAAGTGCCTATAGCTTTCGGTTTAAAGGCTCTAGACGTAAAGTTTACCTATCCAGACAAGGAGTTTGAAGAGGAAAAGTTCTTGGAAAAAATTAAGCAAATAGAAGGTGTAAGCGACGCCGAAGTAACGGGAGTCACTCTTTCATCTATTTAATGTCTTTTGAAATAAAGAGGTTCGAGGAACTCGACCTGAAAGGTTTAAAGAAGGAAATAGAAGAGGAAAGAAAGTTCGTAGAAAAAGTTCTCGAGGGAAAAATCGAGTGTGATAAAAAGGAATTCGTAAAAACAGCCCTGTTTGTTGTAGAATCTCCCAACAAGGCTAGAACCATCGCCAACTTTTTTGGAAAGCCCTCAGTTAGATCCTTCGGAAAGATACAAGCCTATGAAGTTTCAATTGGAAACTATCACTTAATAATCACTGCTACAAAAGGGCACTTGATTGATCTCTCTACAAAAGACATAGGTCTTTATGGTGTAGAAGTCAAAAATGGAAAGATTTTACCTCACTATAACTCAATCAAAAAGTGTTACGATTGCGGTTATCAGTTTACAGAATACGATTCTGAGGAGAAAAAATGTTTAGTGTGTGGAAGTGACAACATCGACGATGCGTGGGAAAGAATCGAAGCCATCCAGCAACTAGCTCAAGAAGTTGACGAAGTAATCATTGGAACGGATCCCGATGCGGAAGGTGAATTTATAGCGTACACCGTTTATTTGTTAGTCAGACCCTTCACTCAAAATATTAAAAGAGCAGAGTTTCACGAGGTAACAAAAACAGCTATAATAAATGCTCTTAATAACCTTCGAGAAATTAACTTGAATAGAGTCAAGGCTCAAATGGTTAGGAGAATAGAGGATAGATGGTTAGGATTTAGCTTAACTGAAAAAGTAAGAAAAGCGTTTAAAAAAGATTGGCTGTCAGCGGGGAGAGTACAAACTCCCGTTCTTGGGTGGATTGTAAAAAGATACCTCGAGCATAAGAACTCTCTAAGCTATTTCATAGGAATCCGAGCCGGAAAGTTAAATTTAATCTTAGACCTAGATATTAAAGATAAGAAGAAACTAAACCAAGTTCTAGAGGTCTTGAAGAAAGCTAAAGTTAAGATAAAAAATAAGAAGTACGAAGAAGTGGAGTTAAATCCTCTACCCCCTTACATGACCTCAACTATGCTTCAAGACGCCACGAACTATCTCGGAATAGGAGTAGATCAAGTCATGCAAATTGCACAGGATTTATTCGAAGCAGGACTTTGTGTGGCTGGTGATACGTACATAACCCTAGCAGATGGTCAAATAAAAAGAATAAAAGACATTGTTGAAAAGAAAGAAAATACATCCCTATTAGGAACGAACAGCTTATCCATTAAAGAGAGTAAAATAGTAAAACATTGGAAAATAAAGTATTCTGGAAAAATTAGAAAAATAATCCTGGAGAATGGATATGAAATAAAAGTAACTCCA
>CAYXSZ010000065.1:0-2623 GCA_964468425.1 Candidatus Woesearchaeota archaeon
TAAAGAAAACAAAACTTCGCTTAAAAATGTCGTTCAGCATATAAACTTTTTCAACATTTTTAAACAAATGCATTTTTAACAGTTACGAGCTTCCAGCAGTATTAAATAACCTGTAAGTTATTCTTAAAAACCTTAATTTCATTGAGAAAAGTAGTGCAAGTTGAGCTTTTCAGCGAGTTTAACAACTTCCTCGAACTCATCAACAAATAACTTGCGATTTATTTCCGGATAACGGCGCGCCAAGTAATCTGGTCTGTACTGGTTCATTAGTTGTATTACATAACGATCCCTCAGATTTCTAGAAATCCATTTCAGTATATTCTCGCTGCAACACTTAGTGTGGTTTGGAAGAACCAGGTGTCTAAGTGAAAGCTCTCCGAACCTGCTTGCAAACTTAATATTTCTAGTGACAGTTTCAAAATATCTTTCGACCTTGGATAACCTCATAGCGCAGCGATCGTTTCCATACTTAAAATCGTAAAGATAAACATCTACGAAGCAAGCCAAAATTTTTGAACAAACCTCAGATTCATACGCATTTGAATTCCAAATTATAGGAAGGTTAACATCCAAATTATTCAATATATCAAGAACATAGTGTACGTTTGGAGTTGGATCTCCACCAACAAAATTAATATTTCTTACACTGCAAGCTAATTTATTTATTTTTGTTGTAATCTCTAGAGTGCTAAAAATCTCTCCGTTTTCGGGATTTTGAGAAATATCGTAATTTTGACAGTAAACGCACTTAAAATTGCAACCAGCGAAGAAGATCGTTAAAGAAGGAGTTATCCAAGGCTCTTCTCCAAGATGAACAAAAATAGAACTAATTTTGGGAACTTTTCCAACACCACATCTCCCCCTTTCACCTTTTACCCTATTAACTACACACTTATGCTCGCAAAAGGCACAGTTGCTTAACAATTTCAATGAAAAATTATGTAATTCTGATAAAAGATTGTTTTTTACAAATTTTATTTCAAATTTTTCTTTATCGTATTTCTTAACAAAGTTGTGAAAACCTTTGAGAACTAAATCTAAATCTGACTCGTCTTTAATTTCAGCTTCGAAGCACTTTGCGAGGAGAAATTTGGGTAGAGTTTTTCTTTCGAGAATGCTAATGTATCTTCGAAGATTTCTTCGAATGACAGGATCTTCTAAAGCGATTGCAGCGTCTGGTCGAATCAGGAACCAGTTTCTCATTTAGTGTTTAGATAAAGTATCTTTAACGATTTTTAGATCATTTTCTGATAGATTAACACCTTCTACGACATATCTAAACTCTTTTTTAGGAATTAGGATACGGAATGGAGGAAGACTTTTTCTCGCATCAACGATAGAAAAATCTTCCGACAATAGGAAGATGTCCAGCGATTTTAGACAGAAAAATGTATGAACTATAGCTTTAGCAGACTTCTCTAGATCTAAGACATAAATTTTGCTTTTTTCGGGAACTTGAGACATCAATCCGAAACTCGCTCTTAATCCCCTCCAAACAACAACTTGTTTCAAGCTTTGATCTTAATTCCTGCTTGTTTGATCTCGATTAGCTTTCTTTCCTCCTTCCACTCAGTATATCCGCACTTGCCACAAGAGTATCGATCCTTGTGCTCTGCCATAAAAGTTCCTGCTCCGCAGCGAGGACACTCCTTCTTCAATTTCTTAATACCATTATCTTCCACTTTGTAGTAATTCCAGACCTTTCTACCCATAGACTATCTTTCTGCTCAAGCTTTAAATCTATTCTGCCAAGCCGTTTCGCTTGAGAATATGCTTCGGTTCTAGCCTTTTCATCGTTTCTTGATCCCTGTAAACGTTTACCCAGATTTTTGAGATTGGAAGTCTATACGAGCTAAGAATTTTCGTAACTACTGTTAGGTTCTCGTCAGAACCGACCATTGCAGCAATTTTTTTCCTAATTTCCTCTCTCTTCGGTGTAGCTTCACCGGGGTGCTCCGCAACAGCGTAAACTTCCTCACGATTAAGCAGCTTGTTCTCTTTTCTTTCGATTATCTTGATTTCCATAACAGTAGGTTTCGCTTAACAAATTTAAGCGTTTTTATGAGACCTCTCGCGAGTAAATAAAAGTTTTAGGACATAAAGTTAAATGAGGACTTTGGTATTACACGTTGACTTCATAGAGGTTAAACCTAAAGAGAAGGCGATAAAGGATCCTAAAGACGCTCCGAACGAAGTTCGGGCTGAAAATGCGTTAGTAGTGTTTGTTTCTGTCGAGAAGGGAGACACTAAAAGATTAGTTGACGAGTTCGTCTCTGAAATCAAACAAATCTCCGAAAAAGTTGGAACGCGCACGATCGTACTTTATCCTTATGTCCATCTAACGAACTCTCCTGCTAAACCAGATTTAGCTTACGAACTCCTCTTAGAAATTGAAGAAGCCCTGAAAAACAACGAATTTGAAGTTTTAAGAGCTCCTTTTGGATGGTACAAAGAGTTTTCCCTCAGAGTCAAAGGACACCCGCTCTCCGAGCTCTCAAGAAGCTTTTATGACGAAAAAGAGATAAAGAAGGTCGTTGAAACCTTGCTTTCACCGATTTCTCAAGAGATAGAAGTTAAAGAAACTGGAGAAAAGTTAACAATATACATTCCAAAAAAATCAAAA
>CAYXSZ010000066.1:0-5040 GCA_964468425.1 Candidatus Woesearchaeota archaeon
ATTAAATTGATTTATACCTTTATGTAACTGATACTCTTGCGTAATAACTTTTATAGGAGAAAATGCTACATCGTTCCATTTGACGATGTAAACTTTAAATAATGCTGCAGTGCTTATATTCGACAAGATACACAGGTTCAACTTGAGTGTTTTGTCTACTTTTTCTCCAACAGGTCCTGGAACTCCATTTATAGTAGTACAGTTTCTCAATATCTTAATGTAAGGATACTCGCCGGATCCTCTTAAATAAAAATTATATGAAAGTGGGGATGCAAATATAAAAGGTATACCTATTAATGGAATATAATGAGAATGTAGATAAACATCCAACCTATAATACCCAGGAGATATATCCGAAGGTATGTTCCATTTAAATGAAAAGCAGTTCGGTAAGCCATAAATAATTGTCTTTTTCTCAACTTTCTCATAAATTATGTTATCTTCAGAAACCTGGCTGGGGTAAATATAATTTTTACCTTTAACAACTTCCCAAACAATATATGCATCTGGTATAGTAATTGGAGGCTTATCATAACATAAAGAACATAAAAGTGTGTTATTTGCAACATTACAGTTCAAATTTGCTGGAATTCTGTATTGATTTATTACATAGCTACTCTGCAACTTGGTAACATTTACATTCTGCAGACTATAGACACAGTTAACTAGTAAGAGCAAGGTTATGGATAATACTCTAAATTCCTTCCTCATTTAAAAAAAATACTTGATGAACATAAATTTTTTACGTATTTACTTATTAGTGGTTATTTTTCTTTTTCGAAGCGCAATTTTAATAACATCATTGATTGTTTTTACGGGAGTAACTTTGATTTTTTCGAAGATGTCGTCCGGTACATCTTTAAGGTTCATTTTGGGAATTAGAACTTCTTTTAATCCTGAATCTATAGCTGCTTCGATTTTAGGAATTATCCCACCAACAGGTAACACTTCCCCTCGAATAGAGAGAGACCCTGTCATTGCAACGTCTTGCCTGACCTTCCAACCCTTTAGAGCCGATATTATAGCTGTTGCTACAGTTATAGATGCCGAATCACCTTCTACACCTTCATAAGCTTGTAAAAACTGAACGTGTACATCATATTTCTTTAGATCCTCGTTAAACAACTTTTTAATAACAGCAGAAACATTCGTTATAGCTTCTCTTGCTATTTTTCCAAGGTTACCTGTAGCTATAATTTTTCCTTTACCCGTTCCCGGAACCACCTCCGCCTCCACAGGTAGAACAATTCCCGAATAGAATAAACGGGATCCGATTACGGCTAAACCATTTACCCTTCCCACCTCGTAACCTTCGGTTTTTATTAGCTGGTATTCTTTTTTCTTTTTGATGTAATCCCTCGCTAACTTTTCCTCAAGAGTGGATGCTTTTTCTTTAGCCTCTAAGACATCTTCTGGTTCTACAAATTCTTTTCCTTTAGATCTAGCAATATCTCCAGCTAATCTAATTAAACCTCCAAGGTCTCTTAGTCTTAGAGTTAAGTAACCTTTTCTACCAGATCTTCGCTGAGCTTCTTTGATTATTTCTATAACAGCTTCTTTCGTGAAGTGGGGTATTTTTCCATCCTTCTTAACTTCTTGTGCCACAAACTGAGCGAATTTAAGAGCAGTATCTTCATTAAATTCGATTTCAGAATTCATCAAGATTTCGTATCCGTATCCACGAATTCTCGATCGTAAGGCGGGGTGTAGATACTTTAAAGTTTCGATATTTCCGGCTGCTACGAGAATAAAATCAGCAGGAGCGGGAGTAGTTCTAACCATCGAACCTGCGGAACGCTCAGACCTTCCATAAATCGGATATTTCTTTTCTTGAAGCACGGTTAAGAGTTCTACCTGCGTATCGGGTCTAAGCGTTCCAATTTCATCTATGAACAGCACCCCCTTATGCGCCCTGTGTATGGCTCCCGGAATGACTCTCAAATGTGCTGGAGTTTCGAGACCCCCACTTTGAAAAGGATCGTGAAGCACATCTCCGAAAAGCATTCCCTCGTGTGCTCCCGTTGCATCAACAAAAGGAACTGTTTTTCTTCCCGAGTTGTCTACTAAAAGCTTCGGAATGTTTTTCATAATCTGTCTTTGTAGCATCTGCATTGAAATAGAAAATCCAGCGAGAAATAGCATCGATCCGATAAAAGTTGCAGCTGCCATAATTTTATCCCCAATGTAATAGAAGTACCAGGGGATGAGCACAACGATTAGCATAATTATAGTGTATAACATTTGCACTTTCTGCATTTTCTCCGCAAATTGTTTTTTATATTGATTAACAATTAATCTTCCCTGTCCAGCAGGGACTGTCTTAACAATCGGTTGAAATTCATCTTGAGGATTCGGAAATACGAGAATGTCTTCTAATTCCTGAAGAACTTCTTTATTTTTTGATAACAACTCCGCCATAGCCTGAGCAAGCATAGACTTCCCTGTTCCTGGTTCTCCAATTAACAAAACGTGTCTTTTTTGCTTTGCAGCTCTTTTAATGATATCCACAGCGTGGTCTTGACCTATAATTTGATCGATTATTTGTTCTGGAACTGAAACCTCTTTAGTTGTTTTGAACTTGAAGAGTTCTCGAAGCTTTGAGAGTTCGATTGACATAGAAATTATTTAAAAAACAAACATAAAAGGTTTAAATGAAGAAATGGGTTGTCTATTCAGCAATAATAGCTTTTTTCTTAGCTTATAATAATTGGGAAACCTTTTATACAGGTGTAATTAGCTACCTCTTCGCGTTTGTATTCACCTTATTTAACTTCTGGCTCTTTGAATGCATTTTGAAGCTAGTTGGGGAATACTATGGAATATCAATTGAGCTACAAGGTTTTAAAATAAAAAAAGAGACTACCAAGTTTTCTCACAAGATAAAAGAGATCATTGTTTCTGAAAAGAAAATGCCTTTGGATTTCATAGCAACGCTCCTTTTAGGACTTGCAACTTCAGGATTTGTGTTTCCTGTTATGCTAACAGCCAAATTTTCAACAATAGAAGCCAAGCGCATTGGTAAAACTGAAGATCTTGAAATTAAGTATGCAGAAAAAGGAAGAATAATTATATTCGGGATCGTTATCCTGTGGTTGCTATTCTCCATTATTAAAACCGTTTCATTCTTAAATCCAGTCGTTCAAGCCTACATTTCATTCACATATCATTTTATAGCAATGCTAACGTGGTCTGCACTTACGCCTTTTAATTTACTGTTAAGTTATTTGCTCGTAGAACGATTTGGTTATGAGTTTACTGGGATCAGTCTCGGCGACATCTTGATATTCTCCAAAACACCATACTACAAGGCAGTTATTGCTTCGTTAGTGTTTTTACCGATAGTTGGAGTGTTATTAGACCCATTTAGCTTGTTGATAATAATTTTAGCGATATTTAGTCTAGTTTGGAGCAGAGAGAAGTTTAAGGAGGCTTTTTCTTAAATTGTTGCTAGCAGAGAGGACAGTAGGTAGAGTGACTTTAGATTTATAAGTTCAAACAGCCATAGAAAATTTAATGGAAAATAAAATAAAACCAGTGAAGTTACAGGTACTCGCTTTTCGGCTTATTCCATCAAGTTCTCTAGTTCTTGTATAAGATGGAAGAAAAAATCATAGAAGAACTCCTAAGAATTGACGAGTATAAGAGCTCTCTAAACAAGATAAACGACCTTCTCACTCTCATAAAAGATACAAAATCAGCTATTAACAATATTTTATTGGAGATTAACAATTTGAGATCTTTTTCAGAAGAAATTGACAAAGCTCTAAAGGAATTTCAAGAGAAGATTAATGAAGATTTTTCTAAAAGAGACAAAAAGATAAAAGCTCTTGAAGAGAAGATAAATTATTTGGAAGTTGAGATATCTAATCTTAAGGATACTATCGCTTCGTTGGAGAAAAATTTAGAGAAAGAAATCGAAAAGAGAAAGGAAGCGGAGATCAAATACAAGTTACTAGTTGAAAGACTTCAAGATCTTGTATGAAATACAAACTGGTTATAGTCGTTCGAGAGGATCTAAAAGTGTCTCCAGGAAAGCTCGCAGCCCAGGTTGCGCACGCGGCAGTGGAATGCGTTCTTCAATCAGATCGAGAGTTAATAAATCTCTGGAGAAAAGAGGGAGCTAAAAAAGTTGTTTTGAAAGTTCCAAGCTTATGTGAACTTTTGGAAATCTACAAACAGGCTAAAGATCTCGGATTGACTTCTGTTTTAATCAGAGACGCTGGCTTAACAGAAGTGGAGCCGGGCACAATAACTTGTGTAGGCATCGGTCCTGATCTCGAGGAAAAGATTGATAAAGTTACAGGAAACTTAAAATTGTATCGATGATCGAGCTAAAGGAGTGGTGGGATGTGGAATATCGAATACTCCCCGAGGAAAGTATAAGGTACTCTAAAATAGTTTTAATTACGATCAAAAACCACTCCCCACGCATTCGAAAGTTCAAGATCGGAGTTGAAAACATTCACATCAAAAATAAATTAAATAATTTAAGAATTAAAATGTTTTTAGATGTCTATCAAAACCCGTTAGTCTTGGAAATTGATAAATACAAGAAAGAAGAAGTCGGAATTGCAATTCCAAGGTTAGCTCTCCCCGAAGACGATGCGAAGATAGTTTTCTATGTCGAAAATGAAGATACAGGAGAAAGGAAAACGTTCGAGGTCTTTTTATAACCGAATAATTCTCAAGCGAATAAACATTCTCTTTAAAAGAGCTATAGATGTATTGGATAAAGATCCTGCGTTGGCTAGAAGATACATCTACATCCTTTGGAAACTCAAGCAGAAAGCTAAAGTTCAGCTTCCAAGGAACTTGAGGAATAAATTCTGTAAGAAATGTTTTGCTCCCTGGGTGGTTGGAAAAACTTTAAGAGTTAGAATAAGAAACGGAAAGATAATCTACACATGTCTTAGCTGTGGAAAGGTCAAACGCTTTAAAATTAGAAAATCTGCAGTGGTGACCTCTCATCACCCTCAGCTCCTGCAGAACTCTTCATAGTTAGATTTTTAAGTTTAATTTTAAATAAATAAATAGCGGGCT
>CAYXSZ010000067.1:0-2570 GCA_964468425.1 Candidatus Woesearchaeota archaeon
GGATTTCCTTCAGGTTTACCGACAGCATCGGAGGTAGAATCATCAGGTAGAGCAGCGGCATTATCACTAGCTTTAAGACCTCTGAGGGTATGTGAACGAGGCTACCGAGTGCTATGGCTACAGATACGTCGACTAAAACCACCCAAAACAAGTTCTTCTTTAACTTCTCGAGCATTTCACACCTATAACGCTACAAGTTTATAAAGTGAATGTATGGGTTTTTGCGCTTATGGTCGTCGATTTGTTCCATCGATCCTATTCGCCCTTGCAGAAAGCATGTAAAAAATAAAGTATAGTTCAGCTTTTTACTTCGTAAAGCTCAGGTGATAGGAGTTTCTATATTTACTGAAGAACACATCTACACCTTCTTTTACTGGTGGTAATGTTTCTTCGAGCCTTTCGCGTAAACGCTTGGAAGATATCTTCTCTGCGGTGTAAATGCTAATGGGAGTAAGTCCTAGCGCAGATCCTACGGCACATAAAGTTGCAAGAGGCAAGTATCCATCCGCATAACTCATAGCAGCAGCGATACCACTAAGTGCACCAAGTACTGCCATTGCTTTCGTATCACTATCTAAAGGAAAATCGATAGTGGATACATATACCTTATCCTTATCCAGGAACGCTCCACTTACTTCGCGTGCGATATCTATAAGTTCATCGAGACTCATTGGTTTTCCAAAGATATCTTCAGTAACCCTTTCAAGAGTATCTATACCGTTTGTTCTAACTGCAGGAGCGCTTCTATATTCTCTCGAAGGTTCTGCTTGAATGCTAAGGTATACTCCACTTCCCCGCTTCTCCGCTTCGATTCTGTATTTCATCCAGTTTCGAACTTCAGTATGTACGTAGTACTTCGTCTCCATATAGTAGTAATAATATCAAATCAAAATATTTAAAAAATTTTATATGTTATTTCAGAGAATTTTTAGCATTTATTTTAGAGCTATATGTTTTGCCTTTAGTTATGAGTTCATGTAGTGTTTGCATTTTTATTTAAACAATTCAATCGAAAACTTAGGAACATCTTCTTCACTCAGAATCAAAACATTCCTAGGATACTTCCTATGAGGCTTTCCCGCCTTGACTTCTACTTTCAAATCACCTGCTATGCAATCTATTTCGTAGGAATTTTTGTAATAGTAGATTTCTCCGAATTTTCTATAAAGATGTTCTTGGATAACATTTTCAATTAGAGCTGAGTATAAATATCGTGTATTTGTCCAATCGGAGAAGATTTTTAGTAATAAAGGATCTCTGAAGAATATTTTTCTTTCTTTTCTAAATAGAACTTTGTTCCCCTCTTTTAAATAAGCAAAATCTATTATGTATAGATCTCGAAGGAACTCTAAGTATTCCTGTACAGTTTTATAAGAATATCCAGATGTCTCTGAGGCTATTGCTCTAAAACTCAATGCAGATGGTATCTTTGAGATTAATGATGCTATGGTTTCTTTCATAACCTCTAAGCTCTTTCCAAATCTAATCATTTCTCCTACTATAGCGTTTAGTATGTGAGTTGAGGGATAGTCGTTTATCGTTAAAGGAAATCCTCCAGTTTCTAAATATCTTTTAAAGAGATTTAGCACACTATCGTATTCTAGTTTGTAATTTTTAATTCCAAATACTTCTATGTATTCTCTAAAATTTAGTGGTAAGACTTCTATTACTCTTCCGTATCCCGTCCTACCAGGAAACATCTCTATATCTCTTTTAATTTTCAGAGAGCAAGATCCTGTTATAGTTACCACACAATCTTCCAATTTTCCAATGTCTATTAAGTATTTTATAGCCCTCCACCATTCCCTTACACTTGTGACTTCATCCAAAAATAGATATTTGGTAGATTTTGATTCCATCATAGATAAGTAATTTTCTATTGTTTCTCTTAGCGATACAAAATTCGGAAATATTTCACAATCCACGTAAACGATATCTTCTGAGCTTGTACCTTCATCAATTAGCTTCTTTATCAGCAGCTTTATCCCTGTAGTCTTCCCAACCTGTCTGGGACCAATAACAAAGTTTAAACTAAAAGGTTTCAAGGAAATATCGTTGATCCATTTCGGAATCCACTTAATTTTTTGGGAATTATACTCTTTGATGGTTTTATCATGTTCTTCCCAATCGTCGTTTTTCCACCAAGGGTTAGCATCTCTCAATATTTTTATATCCATGAGAATTTATATTTCTCATATATTTATAAATGTTGCATTTTATCCCTTCTCAAATAATTCAATCTAGAGGTATTCCCTCATCACATAACGCAATAACATTAAAGTTTCAATTAATCTTAAACAGATCAAATAACATCCACACATATCAAAATAAACGTTACTTTTTAAGTCAATTTTGTTATCAAGCTCTTGAAAAATTGTAAAAATTGTTGAAAATTTTTTCAAATTTTTAAAAAGATCTTTAAATGTATCAAAATACATCAAACTAAAATAGAGAGGTTTGCCAAAATCTGTTCTGCGAAATTAAGAATGCTAAAAAAACAAAATAAAACTTAAAGGAGAGTTTAAAACGTAATAAATACGCTGTTATCTATCTTAAAAAAGTTGTAGAAG
>CAYXSZ010000068.1:0-4193 GCA_964468425.1 Candidatus Woesearchaeota archaeon
ATGCGCGCTAAAAGTATTGGCAAAGATAATAAGCAGTGCTTATTCGTGAATCTGAAGATCGTGGAAGACTCGATCGAGAAGCCTTCCGAACTTGAAGATATTGCCAAAGCAAAAGAAATTAAATATAACCTAATCTGGAAGATAACATTCTACAGTAATGTTTCTTGTTTTCATGTTAGAAAACTTTGGGAAATGCGTTGCGATGGCTATAACATCATTGCAAAGTGCGATCCAGATTATAAGGGAGTTGTTAAAGAACTTCTGAAGAAGATTTAGATGAGGGTCTAGCGATAACCAACATTTGTTAGCATCTTTAATTCAAACTTTTTCAACTTAAAATGCTAAAATAAATCATGGCTTATGGTGGATACGAGTACATAGATTTTTCTTACGAACCTTCAGAAAAGGACTTCGTTGTTCTCGCGTGGATTAGATCTAAGACGAAAATAGAGAAAGCTGCAGAGGCTGTAGCTGCAGAGTCTTCGGTTGGAACTTGGACAGACATCAAAACTATGAATTCATATGTATTTGAAAACTATCGAGCTAGAATATTCAAAATAGAAAAAGTAACCGAGAACTCGGGGTTTGTTTACATCGCATATCCGTTTGAGCATTTCGATTCTAAAAATCTTTGCCAGTTTTGGGCTTCCGTCTTTGGAAATGTATTTGGAATGAAAAAACTCGAGGAACTTTATTATTTGGATCTTAAAATTCCAAAAGAATTCCAAAAGCAGTTTGATGGTCCTCTCTATGGGCTCGAGGGTGTGCGAGAGTACGTCGGAACGCGATCGAGTAGGAGACCTCACACTGGAACGATCGTCAAACCAAAAGTCGGGTTGAATCCGGGAGAGTTTGCTAGAGTCTGCTACGAATCGTGGGTAGGTGGTTTAGATCTCGTCAAGGACGACGAGAATCTGGTTGATCAAGACTTCTGTAAATGGAAAGAACGCTTTGACAAGGTTTTCGACGCTTTAGATAAAGCCGAAAGTGAAACTGGCGAAAGGAAGATGTACTTAACAAACATAACAGACTCCTCGTTGGAGAGAATGCTTGAAAGAATAGATTACATCAGGGAAAGAGGGCACAGGCAAGCGATGCTTGACGTCTTTATTCTTGGTTTTCCAACTCTTATTCGCGTTTTAGAGGAAACTAAGAAGGCTAAATTAATAGTTCACGCCCACAGAGCTGGATACGCTGCTTGGCACCGTGGAAGTTTTGGAATAAACTTCGGAATTCTTGAAAAGATCTATAGACTCATCGGTGTAGACCAGCTGCACATTGGAACTGGAGTAGGAAAAATGGAGGGAGGGACTTTGCTTATAAATTACTTCCACAAGATAGCAGTTGAAAGAAAACTCGAGCGAAAAGAGTATCTTGGATTTTTGGAAATGGAGTTCGCAGATCACATAAAACCACTTATGCCGGTAGCTTCAGGTGGGTTAGATCCTACCAAGGTAGACGCTTTGGTGGTTGTTCACGGAACGGATGTAACCATTCAAGCTGGCGGAGGAGTTCACGGACACCCCGAGGGAACTCGCGTAGGTGCAAAAGCCTTAAGACTGGCGTCTGAAATAGTCTCTTCTGGATCGAGAGTCATCGAAGAAAAGGACAAGTTCCCAGAGCTTAAAAAGGCTTTCGAGAAGTGGGGATACCTAGATCCAAAAGAATATGAAAGGATTCTCTCTCTAGAGAAGGAAATAAAGGATTTGCTAATAAAACTTGTTAAAAAGGAGGGAATCAAAGGCATAAGGTCTATCTGGGAGCTGTAGGCGATGTTGCGAGTCAAGAAGCTCCCCATATACGCTGGAACTAACATAGCAGTCTTAAATCCAAAAGACGCGAGAAAGCTCGGAGTTCACACGTCCGATCGCGTCATAGTTAAAAACGCTAATAAGGAAAAGTGCGTAATCGTCGAACTCGATGTTACAGGATCCATAGTCAAGGAAGGAGAGGTTGGTCTGTTCGTGGATGTCAAGGAATTTGGAGAGGGAGAAGAAGTAAAAATAGAGCCAGCACCTCTTCCAGAATCTGTTAGATACATTCGAAAGAAAATAAGAGGAATCGAGCTATCCAAGGATGAAATAAAGAAAATTGTGAATGACATTTTTTACGATAGATTACTCTCTATTGAAATAGCCTCGTACTTGACCGCGGTTCAAACTGTCGGAATGTCATTGAGCGAGATAAAGAGCTTAACGGAGGCGATGGTTGAAGTTGGAAAGTGTGTTGAATGGCCCAGCGGTTGGAAGATTCTAGATAAACACTGCATTGGTGGGATTCCGAACAATCGAACTACTCCAATAGTAGTTTCAATCGTAGCCTCTCTCGGATTGAAGATTCCAAAGACTTCCTCGAGAGCTATAACTTCTCCCGCGGGAACTGCTGATGTAGTTGAAGTCCTAGCTCCGGTTGAGTTCACGATAGATGAAATCAGGGAGATCGTCTCGAAGGTGAACGGTTGCATGGTCTGGGGAGGCGCTCTGGACATTTCCCCCGTAGACGACAAGCTAATCAAGGTCGAGCGAGCTTTGGATTTGGATCCTGAGGGACAGGTTATCGCCTCTGTTTTATCTAAAAAGAAAGCGATGGGTAGCAGGTTCGTTGTAATTGACATTCCTTATGGCGAGTACGCGAAGGTCAAGACGCTTGACAAGGCAAAGGAAATGGCAATAAAGTTTAAAGAAGTTGGGAGGTCTTTGGGAATGCGCTTAGAGGTTGTAATCACGGACGGTTCGCACCCAATTGGAAACGGAATTGGTCCTGTTCTCGAAATGATAGATATTCTAAAGATTCTAAAGCGGGAAAAGGATCGTCCTCTCGATCTAGAAGAAAAAGCTCTAGAAATCGCTGGAAAACTCTTGGAAGTTAGTGGAGAAGGAAATTATCAAAAAGCTAAAAGCGTTTTAGAGTCTGGAAAAGCTTACGATAGATTCATAAAAATTATTGAAGCTCAGGGAGGGTCTGTCGAAAGAGATCTCGAAGCTATGCTCGGTAAGTACGTTTACGATGTAAAATCCCCCGTACCCGGGAGGGTTTCCAAGGTAATTAACACCTTGATCGCCCATACGGCTAAGATTCTTGGCGCTCCAGAATCCAAGGGATCTGGTCTACTTCTTTTCAAGAAAACGGGAGACAAGATTTCTAGGGGAGAAACTATATTTAGAATGTATTCAGAGTCAGAGTACAAGCTGGATTTAGCACTAAAGTTCATAAAGGAAAACTTTCCATACGAGATCCAAAGCAAGGAAAAGTTCATCGTAGAGGAAATATAATGCTCCCTGAGAGAGAGCTTCGCAGAAAGTTAGTAGAAATCACCAAAGATCCCGAGATAACTCAAATAGTCTTAGATATTAACTCATTGCGAATACAAGGGGCTAAAAACGTTGCTTTAGCATCCTTGAAAGCCACCAAGCTTTTCTACGAGAGGGAAGGTGTTAACCAGAGGTTTTACGACCTCATAGATCTACTACAGAATTTGAGATACACTCAAGTGATAACTTACAATGTACTTGACATCGTAAAGATAAAAGTTGATCAAGATCCTCTGATCTTTGATAAGCTAGAGGATTATTTAAAAATCTCCTATCAACTTGTAAATCAAAACTTCCTAAAAGCGTTGGAGTGTGTTGGAAAGAATCAAATAAAGATTTTAACTCATTGCCATAGCTCGGAAGAAGTTTCTTCTTTGATCTATGCAAGGAACAATGGTTATGGTTTGGTAGTCTATGTAACAGAGACCAGACCGAAGTATCAGGGGATCAAAACTGCGAAGGAACTTTCCGAGGCGGGAATAGAGGTTATTTACATAGTAGATTCCGCCGCTGGATTGTACATGGAGGATGTAGATCTAGTTCTCTTCGGATGCGATGCGTTTCGTGAAAATGGCTTAGTTAACAAAATAGGAACATACCTAATCTCGCTCTGTGCGAAGAAGCACGAGAAACCAGTTTGGTTCGTCGGGGATGTTCTGAAGACAGACCTGAGAAAGAAATTCGAAATTGAAATGCGAGATCCAAGGGAAATTATAGACCTTGAGGAGCTAAAAGGCGTCAAGGTATTGAACCCGGCGTTTGACATAACACCTTGGGAGCTCGTGGATCTCGTAATAACGGATAAGAGTTCGTTCAAAGACTTTGAGAAAATAAGAGAGGCTTTTGAACAAATAGAATTTTAAATGTTTATGTATGTTAAGA
>CAYXSZ010000069.1:0-7505 GCA_964468425.1 Candidatus Woesearchaeota archaeon
ATGTAACCTTCGGTTACGGAGACTGTGATGTATTCATCGGGTCTATCGTGATCTCCAATTACTTTTTGAACCTTTGGATCCCAAACTACCGGGTGCTCTCCTTTAGTAATTAAACCTTTTTCTTTAAGTTTTCTATATTGCCAGTGAACGAACTTTGAATAAGGTTTATTCAAGTAAGTAGTGTAGAACTCCCTCCTCCAATCTATCGAGAACCCGAACTTCCTAAAAGCTTCTCTATTTTTATCAACAAAGTAAAGTGCCCACCCTTCTGGAGTTTTTAGCTTGTCCCACTCTTCTTCAGGAATCCCGTACGATTTAAGTTCTTCTATTATTTTTGGATCTCCTTCAGAAAGTCTCATCGCTTTTCCAACAATTGGAGCTCCAGTTATATGCCAACCTTGTGGCCAAAGAACATTGTAACCTTTCATTCGCTTGTACCTCGCAAGGAAATCTGCTCTTGAATAAGTGAACGCAGAACCGAGATGAAGCAAACCGTTTACGTAGGGGTAAGGAACTGTAATGAAGAACTTGGGCCTTTCGTCGGGTTCAGGTTGATATACTTTCTTTTCTTCCCAAATCCTCTGCCATTTGGATTCAATTTCCTTCAGATTGACTGTCATAAGAATAATATATCTCGATTAAATTTATTAATAGTCTTGAGGTGGAGAACTGGGTCTTCGCAGTTACTGGAGATGGTAATTTGTGAAAAATTGTGCAGGGGTTTTGAAAAACTATCTGAAACCAGGAAATCGTAAAAGCTGAAAGTCGGGAGTGGCACTGTGCTTAAGTAAGTTTTATATTCTTAAAGTTAAAGTATACTATGTGAGCTCTCGCTGTTCGTACATAAAATTATCCTCGTCAGAGGCGAAAGAGCTCGCTAGCAGAGCATGCAATGTTAAATCGTGCGAAAGAGAAATTCTGTCTGCAATTCTCGATTCAATACCAGATTATATGTTTCATATACTCAGAGTCTTTTATAATTCTCATGTAGAATTCGTAACGCTGTCGTCTGGATCTTATTATGAGGATTTCGAAGAGATTTTTGTATACAAATACCTATATGAAACTCGTCCCTTGGATGAAATAGTTAGTGATAGAAAGTATCCCATCGTTCTTAGCATTATCGAAGTGACAAATTCTCCTCGTAAAATTTTTTCGGGATATAGATTCGTAAAAAATAAAGACGAAACGCTTCTTAGGTTTTCGATAGGATATAAAATAAAAGGCGTTTATAGAGAAGCGAACAGCTTAGAAGATTTAATACGCTTGCTAGAGGGATTAAGGTCTCTTAGAAAGTATGTATTCGAGGAAGGTTACAAGCTATGTGGAACAACTTAAACAGTTACAAAATACTTGTTTTTGAATCGCTTTTCCATATCTAAATTTTAGCTCTACAGCTATCCGATGGAAAGGGTTCTCGAATTTTAAAGCTGTTCCCGAGTTTGAAGGTAAATAGAAATGACTAATACTAAAATGATTTAAAACTTTTAATCCTGCATAAGTTATGGGTTACAACAAGAAATATGCTGAATGGAACAAGAAAGTTTGGTACGAAATAATCGCCCCTCAAGAAATATTTAACGAAGCGGTAATTGGAGAAACTCCCGCGTACAAGCCAGAGCAGGTTATAGGAAGAACTGTAGACTTGAATTTAGCTTTCTTGACTGGAAACTTTAGGCATCAGAACATGAAAATTATTTTCCAAATTTACAAGGTCTCCAGTCTCAAGGCGTATGCAGACATCAAGGAAGTCTCCCTTTACGACGCGTACATCAGAAGAATAGTTAGAAAAGGAACTTCCAGAATAGACGACTCCTTCGAGGTAGAAACGAAGGATGGCATCAAAGTTAGAGTAAAACCTTTGGTAGTTACAAGATATAGAGCACACTACAGGCAGAAGTCGGCTATAAGAAAGGCTTACAAAGAGTTCTTACTTCAAAAAATCCCTGAATTTAACTACAAAGAACTCGTGGAGAAGGTTATTAATAAAGAAATTCAAAGCGAAATCTTTCCTGTTTTAAACAAGATCTTCCCAGTTCAGCACGTTGAAATCCGCAGACTCGTGCGAGAGACTCCTATAGTTCAATTAGAGGAGATCCAGGCTAAAACCTAATGCTCTTTGTTTTTTATAAGTTAAAAGCTGAAGAAAACTTGCAGGACATCCTCAAAATTGCTAGGGAGTTGAAGCTGGACGTCGCATTCATTCCCAGAGAATCTATGAATATCGATTACGAAAAACTCAGAAATATAAAGCATTTTGATCTTTTAGATTACGATTCCTTTTTAAAGAAGGTTGGAAGTAAAAAGATAGCCTTCATAGAAACTTGTGGAACAAGGTTCGTCCACGAGGTTGATTTATCTGAGTTTTCAGCTTTTGTCTTCGGTTCAGAAGACTATGGGATAGATCCTTGCGACATAAAAAAAGCGAAGAACTATGAAGTCCTGAAGATCCCAATTCTTTCTGAAAGTTACAAGGTAGTTTCGAGTTTTGTGATGGTACTAACAGAGTTAAAGCTTCAAGGTATTCTATAAATATGATCGTCAAAGCCAAGGTTTCTGAAGTGACTGAAGCCTTCCGGGATACGAAGAGCAAGCTACTCTTGCGAGTTTTGGAGGAAGGAAAACGCGTATTCGCGCTTAAACTACCAAACTTCAAGGGTCTTCTCGGCTTTAACCTTCTCCCAAATCGTAGAATCGGAACAGAGCTTGCAGATCTTGTAAAGAGATTTGGTTTAAGGGGTATCTTGCATTCAGATGAACTTCCCGCTTATGGAATTTCGGAGTTGGAGGTAGAAAAAGTTAAGAAACTCCTTTCTTGTGAAGAGAACGATGCTTTTGTCTTGATTCTTGTTGAAAATGAAGAAAAAGCTAAAACAATTTTCAAGCACATTGTAAACCGATTGAACGAAATGATAGAAAAAATCCCAAAGGATACGCGAAAAGCTAATGAAGATGGAACTACTTCTTTCCTCAGACCGCAACCAGGTTCTGCGAGAATGTATCCAGAGACGGACTTGCCTCTAATTCTTGTAGATCGTAAAGAAATCGATAGAAGTTCTTATAAAGAGATCGTTTACAAAATAACTCACGGAGACAAAGTTTATGAATTGAAGTTAGCAAGATTAAAAGAAAAAAATGTAGATTTGTATCTAAAGCTTAAAGAAAACGAAGATTTGTTCGTTCTCGACTCTCTAGATCCCGAATTTCGAAGAGAAGTCCTAAAGAAACTTGGATTCAACGAAAGCCAGATTGAGAACATTCTTTGGTCGGACAACCCAGATTTGTTTGAAAAATACGCTAGAAAACTGAAGCCATCCCTCATTTATTACATCTACTTTATGCTTCCTTCCGAAGTTGAAAGCGAGTTTGGCGAAAAGGTTTATCCCGACGAAGACTTCATAGAGCAAGCTGCTGACCTCATCTCTAAAAAATTAATCACTAGAGACGCTTTAAAAATTCTTCTTTACGAATACTCCAAAACTCGGAAGCCTCTTAAAGAGATTATAGAAGAAAAGGGGTTGAAGAAAGTTTCTGGATCCGAGCTTGAGAATAAAATAGACGAGTTACTTAGCAAATACAAAAATTTAGAAAAGAAAAAATTAATCAATAAAATTCTAAGCGAGCTAAGACTTATCGCCGATCCTAAAGAGATAATAGAAATTGTAAATCGTAAACTCAAATAATGCTTTGCTCGTTTTGCAAAAATAAGGCAGTTTACAAAAGACAATCCACCTTTTACTGCAGGGAGCACTTCATTAATTATTTTTTGGAAAAAGTACGCAAAACTATACAAAATTTTTCTCTGCTTGAACCGGGAGAGACTGTTGGAGTCGGGATTTCGGGCGGAAAGGACTCCGTAAGTCTTATGCATGTTCTTTCTCAGCTAAAAGAACTTAAGCTAAATTTAATAGGAATACACATAGACGAGGGAATCAAAGGATATCGAGATGTTCTGACAAATTTTCTTGAGGAGCTTGCGAGGAAATACAAATGGAATATTAAAATTTACTCCTTTAAAGATTATTTTGGGTTCACCCTTGATGAAGCGGTTAAGTTGGTTGATGTGAAACCGTGTACAATCTGCGGTGTCTGGAGGCGCTGGATTTTTTGGAAAGCCTCCCAAGATTTAAAGCTGGACAAAGTCGCGGTAGGACATAATCTTAACGACGAAGCTCAAACTTTCATCATAAATCTCCTGGAAGGAAACTTGAAAGATCTTGCTAAAGGGGGACCAAAAGTTGGAATTGTAGAAGAATTGTTCGTTCCAAGAGTCAAACCTTTTTTCCTAGTTACCGAAAAGGAAACAACAATTTATTCTCTTCTCAACGAATTTTATCCGCCAACAAGAGAATGTCCTTACATTAGAGGACAAACTAGAGATTTTATTCGCTCTAAGCTTTACTCCTTGGAAAACACCCATCCCGGATTTCAAGAATCTTTAATAAATGGTTACATAAATGAAATAAAAAAACTTAGAAATATTTATCAGCGAAGGATTAAGTCCGAAGTAGTCCGCTGCTCTGTTTGCGGTTATCCATCGACCAGGGAACTCTGTCGGGCGTGCGAGCTTAGGGAGATCGTAGAAAAAAATGCAGGAAAAAATTAACAAAAAAAGACTCTGGGTTTCCATTTTCCTGGCGTCTTTAGTTCTTATTTGGCTAGACTTCTTTGTGGGAAACGCTCTTAGCGAGAAGAAACCTCTTTTGCTTGGAATCTACGATGTCTCTTTTTTAGGATATTCGCTAGCCGTTTATCCCCTTCTCCTTTTATCTTTTCTAACAATTCCCATAATTCTTTATCCAGAGCGGTGGAAGCTCTGGATTTTTGTTGGATTAATGATATGGACGCTAAATGACGCCTTGTGGTTCGTAGTCCGACCTGACGAGTGGATAAAATTTTGGTTTTTCAAGGGAGAAGTAATTTTTAAGTGGTGCTTGATAAACAACGAAGTCTGCATTTACTCAACAGATTATTTAATGGCTTTCTCAATTATAACTCGTCTACTTATTGGAATATACATCTACAAGAAGTGGATTCAGGGAAGGGCGTGCTCTTCATAGCTCCGCCCCGATGGATTTCATCATATTTTAAGCTTTGGAGCTAATTAAATAATGGCTTTCGATATAATCGGAGACATCGCGATCCTAAAACCTCCTCTTAAGATGTCTGAGGAAGAGTATATCAAATATATTCAAGAAAAACACAAATATATTCAAACAATTTTGCTCCAGGAAACGGACGTTTTACCTCCTTATCGCGTCCCTAAGTATAAAATTCTTTGGGGAGAGAACAAAACCGAGACTGTTCATAAAGAATACGGTTTGAGGTTTAAAGTAGATGTTGTTCGAGCTTATTATTCGCCTAGGCTTGCAGAAGAGAGAAAGAGAATCGCAAGCCAAGTTAAAGATGGTGAAAAAGTTTTAGTTATGTTTGCAGGAGTCAACCCTTACTCAGTTTACATTGCAAAATATGCAAATCCTGAAATCATTTATGCTGTTGAGTTAAATCCCTTTGCTTTTAAGTATGCTTTTGAGAATGCTAAGTTAAACAAAGTTGAAAGTAAAATTACAACTATCTTGGGAGATGTGAGAAAAGTAGCACCTTTTATTCAAGTTTTATCAAACAAGGACGCAGTTGTTCACTGCAAGCGAGATTACCTTTTAGACCTGCTCGATGCAAATCCAGAAATCAATAGGTGTTTTCTGGTAGGCTTTGACGAAGCCTACTATGATTTGGTTGAAAAAATAAGAGCTAGGAAAAAATACTTGGTTGTTTACGAGGACTTAGACTATGCGCAGTTCGATGGAGTCTTACTAAACCAAGACAACCTAGTTCTTCGAGACTACGAAGAAAATTCTCATATAGAGTTCGAAAAATTCGGCATCGAATTCGATCGGATCATTATGCCTCTTCCAAAAGAAGCTGACACTTTCCTAGACGTCGCGATCCCATTGATAAAGGAAGGTGGAACAATCCACTTATATCAATTCTTTTTCGAAGAAGAAATTCCTGAAAAAGCTAGAGAAATTTTAGATAAATATTCGAAGCTTTTGAAATTCGAGTACGAGATTTTAAATGTTCGAAGGGTTGGAGATATAGCTCCTAGACAGTATAGAGTTTGCATAGACTTCAAAGTTACTCAAAAGCTTTTCTAATCTCCCGAGCAGTTTCCTTTGGTAGAGTATAGGCTAGCTTTTCCAAGTGAAGAGTCTCCAAATACCCTTCAGCAGTCGTTCCTTGTTCTGAGGAAAACCTTGAAGCTATTCGTATTATTGGATAAACTCCAGGCTCTTTAACAAACGTAGAGTCTATTATACTCATGTTAAATGCAATCAGATCTAAGGTATTTATATATTTGACTAAGAATTCGTACAATTCTTTAACGAAACCTTCTAAGTTGATTTCTGCCATATTGAAGATTCCAAAGCTTTTAACAAGTCCAAGTACATCGTGATGTCCAAAGGGAGAAAAACTAGCAACCCAATCTATGAATTTCCCCGAGTAAATCACCCTATCTTTAAAGTTTAACTCGGATTGCACATAGTCTTCGACCAGCGAACTCTTAAATCGTGCAAAGTGTTCCTTAGTCTTCTCAAGCAAGATCCTATGATAGTTTGTTGGAATGGTATTTTGTTCTATTTGGAAATGTAAATGTTGCTGAGATGCTCCCGCGAGTAAAGTGTGATTCAAGTGGATGTAAACGAATTTGGAACTTGAATCGTTTCTGTAGTTGGAGCTTACGAACTCTTTTATAAGCTTAAAAGAGATTATGAGATCGTAAACTGGGATTTCGTCTATGAACTCCGCGTGCTTTTCAACGGTTGGTATCACTATTGCATGATATTTAGAGTACAACTTATCGGGTACGAATAAGATGGAATTCTGTCTTGATAACTTGGATATCTTGAACCTATTGTCTATAGAGAGTCTTAAGAGTTTGTTTATGTTTTGCTTACAAAAGGGACAAGTTTTGTCGGCGCTAATCATCAAGATGTACTCAGATTTGTTAATTTTTCTCACCTTCTTGAAGGGATTTATCTTGTTCCAGAAGCCAGTAATCGGATCCTTTCGAAGTTCTAGGTATTCTGGGCGAATAGCGTCGTCCCCAGGCTCGATGCAATGATAAGGGATGATAACTCGCTCAAAGGGAAGGGAATTTTTACCATATTGGAGTTCCCTTTCCATTAGAATATCAATGAGCCTTGAAAGATTTTAATAGATGAACTGCAAGGAGTTTAAAGGGCCCGTGGTCTAGCGGTAGGACGCCGGACTCGCTATCCGGAGATCCCGGGTTCGAATCCCGGCGGGTCCATTCCCTTCAATAAAATTAAGCAAAACGCATCGCTACATTAAACCAGCAAAGTAAGTTTCAGACGATGTTGGCACTCGAACTCCTCATCATTTTATTAGACTTCCAAAAAATGTGTCGTGGCAATTGAAGGTTAAAACAATTCTAGAGAACATTTCTGCCTTTTTTCTGAGAACAGAGCTCATCATTATATTCA
>CAYXSZ010000070.1:0-3644 GCA_964468425.1 Candidatus Woesearchaeota archaeon
GGCTTCGAGATAAACTTATCAAAACTTGTCAACTTATTAAAATAAAATGGATCTCTCTCAAAACGAGATAAAGGTGTTAAAACTCATTTCCGAGACCTGGAGATCTATCGAGGACATTTCAAGAGAATCTGGTCTTTCAGATTACGAGGTTCTCAGATTGGCAGGTTTCCTTAAACTCAAAGGGTTGGTCGAAATTCTCGAGGAAGAAGTAACCGAGATAAAGTTAACGGATCTTGGAGAAAAGTATTTATCTGAAGGTCTCCCCGAAAAGCGCCTGCTTACGATCTTAAAGGAGAGTGGAGAAGTTCCCATTCATAAAGCAAAGGAACTCTTCGACGAGGATGAATTTTCGATAGCTCTCGGAGTTCTTAAGAAAAAAGGAGCTATCTCTATTGAAGATGGGACGATTAAACTTCTTAGCGAAGTGGAAATTCCAGAGCAAGAATTACTTAAGAAGATCAAAGAAGGAAAAGCTACTCTTGAAGAAATTCAACCGTTACTCTCAAGAAAGAAGCTCATAGACGTAACAAAAAGAAAAGCGTACAAAGTAAGGATTACGGATAAGGGTAGAGAAGTGCTGAAAGAGTTAAAAGACGAGAAAGTAATTACGAAGTACACTCGAGAAGTTATTACTAATAAACTCTGGAAAAAAGCCAAGTTTAAAGAATACGAGGTGGATCTCCCCGTGAAACCCGCCAGAGCGGGAAAGAGACATCCGTATCTTAAGCTTCTCGACAAAATAAGAATGGAGCTTGTTTCAATGGGTTTCGAAGAGATGGACACGTATTCTATACTAACTTCTCATTTTTGGTGTTTAGATTCTCTCTTTGTTTCTCAAGATCATCCAGTTGGAGAACTTTCTCTTTTAGACACCTTCTTAGTCGATCTCCCAGAGCTAAAAGATTATCCTGAAGATCTAAAAGAACGGGTTAAGCGAGTTCATCTAAAATACTTCGGAAAGTGGAGTGATGAAGTGGCTAGTACCCCTATTTTAACATCTCACATAACAATGGCTTCTGCCAGAATGCTTCCGAAAATTAAGATTCCCGGAAAATATTTCTTGATCGAGAAAGTATTCAGGTACGATACGATTGACAAGAGCCACTTCATAGAGTTTTACCAGTTAGAGGGAATTGTTGCGGATGAGCGAATAGCGTTCGGAGAGCTTCTCGGACTTCTAAAGGACTTGATTTCGAATGTTTTCAAAATCGAAAAGATTAAGTTCTACACAGGATACTTCCCGTTCACGGAACCATCGGTGGAAGCCTACGCCAAGCATCCTGAACTAGGCTGGATTGAAGTGGGTGGTGCTGGAATCTTTAGAGAGGAGCTCCTAGAACCTTTTGGAATTAAAACTCCTGTAATTGCGTGGGGATTGGGTTTCGATCGACTCGCAATGATCTATCTTGGAATCAATGATATACGGGACCTCCATACAAGAGACCTCCGTAAAGCACTAGAATGACAACGACCATCTTTATTTATGGATGCTTACCAAGTCGCTCTAGAGTTCTCTAAGGTCTTAGTCGAAAAGTTCAACGGATTGATTCGCGTAGTTGCCCTTTTCGGTTCAAGAGCGCGAAAAGAAAACAAAGAAAATTCGGATATAGATGTTTTAGTTATCGTAGACGATGTTTACAACCAATGGGATAATGTTATGAAAGCATATTACTACAAAACTCTTTCCGAAATCGTTTCTGAAGAAAAATTCAAAAAATTGCACGTTACCACGATTCCTATCTCTCTATTCTGGGAGATGGTCAAAGAAGGAGATCCCCTAGCTCTGAACATTCTTAGAAAAGGCATTCCTGTTCTAGATAGCTTTGCAATGTTTGCTTCCCTTCAGCGGATGCTTGCAGAGGGAAAAATAAAACCTTCTGAAGAAGCTATATCGGTTCTGCGTGCTAGAATTCCATTTTACATCAATATGTACCATTTTCATATCGCGAAGGCGCTTGAAATGGCTTACTGGATCTTCATAGAATCGGCGCAAAGCGCATTGATGCGGTTAGGAGTTGCGCCAGCCCCAGAAGACATTCCAAAGTACCTGAACGAGCTTGTTAAATCCAAGCTTCTTGATAAAACTTACCTGAAGTGGTACGAATCTATTTATAACCTGGTTCACAAGCTAGCTCACAGAGAACTCGAAAGAGTCTCTGCAGACACTGTTGAAGAGTGGTTTCAAAGAGCCTTAGACTTCAATCGAAAAATGAAGGAACTCTCTGAGAAACTCAAAAATAAACAATAAAAATAAATGGTTGGGGTTTTACTCCGCAAACAATGCTAAATTTTTGGTGTTAAAGTTACGTATTTAGCTCTGGCTCAGGGCTTTCGTTATAATAAAATTGCGGCGGCGGGGATTCGAACCCCGGACGGACCTGAGTCCATCGGGTCTCTTACCCCAACCGGTCTTAAGCCCGACTCCTTTGGCCGCTCGGACACCGCCGCGATATATAGAGATGTCCCAAATAAAGTTTAAATTATGAACCCCTTTAACTATAATGGAAAGAGTTGGACTTTCCGTTTACCAAGGGAGGGACTGGAGATCCGAAACTGGAAGAAGACTGAAACCTTTTAGAAAAAAGAGAAAGTATGAAATGGGACGTCATCCTACTCACACGAAACTCGAAGATGAAATGGAAATAGTACCAATTCGAACAAAGGGTGGAAATGTAAAAGTTAGAGTTTACAAAACGTGTTACGCAAACGTAATCGATCCAGAAACTAATAAGGCTCAAAAAGTCAAGATTCTTAAAGTAATTGAGAATCCAGCTGACAGAAACTTAGATAGAATGGGAGTAATTACCAAAGGAACAATTATAGAAACCGAGTTAGGAAAGGCAAAGATTACGTCAAGACCTGGGCAGGACGGAACCGTAAACGCAGTTTTACTTAAAGAATAATTTTTTATGTTTAGTTGGTTATCGACAAGACCGGGAGAAGCTCATAAAATCGTTGAGTACGCAATCAAAAGATTTATAGGGGGTGGAAATGGAAAAATAGCATTGGATTTGGGTTGCGGATTTGGAAACGAATCTATATTGCTAGCTAGTGAAGGATTTTATGTAGTTTCCATAGATCCAGATATTAAATCTTTGCAAGTTCTACTCAACAAGATTTATGGTTATAATCTCTATAACAGAATTTGCTTGGTGCCGGGGGCTCTACCAGATGTTTTAGAAAACCCCTTACTTGATAGGGAGTTCGACCTCATTTTACTGATAAATGTTTTGCAACACATGGAAAGAAAAGTTGGAGCTGAAGTTTTGAACTGGATGAAAGATCATACGAAGCACCGCGGAATACACGTTGTAGTAGCCTTTACAGAAGGATCCGGTCAGTGCTTTAAGACACTATTTAGACGGGGCGAGCTTTCCGATGTATACAAGCGTTGGGGATGGAAAATTCTTCTCGAGTCTTCGGGATGTTTACCTAAACATCGAGATTCTTCTCATCCGGAAGAAGAGCTGGAACATTACTACGATGTACTAGTAGCTCGTAAACCTCTTCTTTAACCTACTATTTCTTTTGTTAGCTTTTTGCAAGATTACCTATCTCATACGAACACTTCTGGTGTGCAGAATCCTTTATAGTATCTTCTTTTCGGTTAAATGACAATTGATGGATGAGTAAGGATAGAAAAG
>CAYXSZ010000071.1:0-2669 GCA_964468425.1 Candidatus Woesearchaeota archaeon
AAACATTTCTTAAAAAATCTTTTTTAGTTAATAGTAAAATAGAGTAATTATTGAAAGATAAATCTTCTTTAACAGGTTTTTCAGTTATTACTAATATATCTATATCTTCGGGTTTTTCTTTTCCGTAAACTGACGATCCAAATTGGATTACACTAACTAAATTTTCACCCAATTTTTTCACGAGATATTCTACGATCTCCGTTATTATAAAAAATTATCTAAAGTTTATGGTAATTGTTTTTCCGCTCTCTACATCTCTATCTGAAACTGATATTTCCTTTACCTGATTGCCTATTAAAACTATGTAAGGTGTTATTGGTTTTACGGGATATTTCGTGTCTTGAGCATACGGCACTATAAATTCGAATGTTCCATTTACTACATTTGCTCTTTGATAGTATGTAAACACTCTTCCTTTGTTTGTTTTTACTTTTAAGAACAGTTCTGCGTAAGTTATGTTTGTATCATTTACTCTTCCAACGATCTTTGCTCCAGGAACGTATTCAAATATTTTTACATATCCTGACGGAGTTACATTTACAGGTATTGAATTTCTTGAAAAGTATTCGTTGTAAACGATCCTGTAAACTATTTCCTGAAGTGCCGTCCATCCTTCTCCGGGATCGCTCTCGTAAACCATTCTATAATGCTTCAAGCCGAGTCCGTCTAGAATGTGCAGCTTGGCTTCCATGGTTTTGTAGTATAGAGGTCCGGGAGCTAAGAATCTTCCGAGAATCTTCGCATTTAGTGGGATTAATTGGATGTATTCGGAAATACCAATAGTTCCGTTGGGATTTACATAGAGATAAACGTACTTTGGAGCGAGAACCGTCTGTCCTTCATAGTTTTCGGGCCAGAGCATGTACATTCCCGCTTTTTCTAGCGAACCTTCCGCCCAAGTAGCCATCGCGTAGAATTTCCCGGTAGCCATCTCAACGTCGGATACAACGTATTTTACATTTAGTTTATCGGCGATTTCGTTCGCATAACTTTCGTTAAACGCTGTAAAGAAGGGAGCAGCTCCGGGGACGTTATCATATTTGTTTCCAATTCCTTGCTGGAATGGGTTCGCGATCGGTAATCTGTGAGCGATAGTTGTGATCCAATGTCCGTAATCCCACCAGCTTATAACTCCATAAGTCTTAAATGGATAAGAATAAGGTTTTCTTTCCAACAAATCTCGCATACTGGGTGGTCTATATATTTCATAAAAGTACTTATCGTACGAAGCGTTTCCTGGCGTGTTATCGCGCATCCAAACCAAAGCGTCGTACCATTGTTTAGGAATGCCTCCCCCAGCGTATTTGCTTTGAAGATCCGCCACAGAATATGTGGGATAAATTAGAAGTCCTAGCAAGAGGACTCCAATAGCGGAATGAATCAGAGCTCTTATGTTTAGCTTCTTTTGATTCAACTCTTTAAGGAATTCAACGAATCTTTTGCAGAACTCCAAGCGATCGAGAAGGAAGCACACCGTAACCGAGGCTAGAATTGCGCTAACGGCTCCGTAATAATAAGCGAACCTGCTTTGTCCCGCGAGAGCAACAAGCATTAAGATGCCCCACCAGAGAATTAGCAAATGCTTGACATCTCTTCTAGCATAAACAAAGTATCCTGAAAGTACATAACCAATGATGGCGAAGTAAAAGGTTGATCCGAAGTTTGGATAAACTGAAACCAAGCTGAACTTTCCATCACGAACGAAAAACGGCTGAACTTCGGCAACAGTTAACATACCTCCCTTTGGTTGTATTACGCCTATAATCCCTTTAATCGTGTTGACAAAAGACGGAAAAACGACATTACCTGCGAGAATTCCTATAATAACTAGTGCTATAGAGATTCCCCTCGAAACGATATAAGGATCTTTGTAAATCCTCGTAAGCAAATCCTTTTCAGAAAGTTTATCAAAAATATATAGGAGATACGCTGCCACACCACATAAAAGCAATACAAGTAGCTGGAATGGTGAATAATGGGTCGTAGAAAATCCAGGATATTTGAACGCAAACGGCAGATAAATTAAAGAAGCGATTACAAAGGTCGTTATGCAAGTAATCGTTAGAGCTCTAAAATCTACATTTAACCATCTTTCGAACAGAAATACCAAAAATACGTAGGAAATTAATATCAATGCATTAATGAATCCAGGTGCCCAGGCGAGCAAATACAATCCAAGAGCCAATCCAGATGGAAGAACGTATAGAATTTCTTTTGATTTAACAATATCTTTTATATCTTTGTTTTTGAGCCTATTGTAAGAGTATAAAAAAGTTCCAAGGGACGTAACCATCCAAAAAACCTCCCAAATGTGGTGATCATTAAATCCGAGTTCTCCCCTATATAAAATCTGCCCGGGAAGTACTGCCGTCGTAATCGCAGCAATTAAAGCGGTTTTGCGGTCGAACGCCTCCCTAGTTAAAAGATAAGCTGGAAGAAACATCAGAATTCCGGCAATTGTAGGAACAAAAACTAGAACGCTTTTAATAGCCTCTGGAGTAGAAGCGCCAAGGAGCTTGCACAGAAAAGTTCCTAAATAAACAAGAAATGGTCCAAAATGCACAAAAGTCCCGTAAGGGTAATAAGTAAAGGCGTCGAACCATAGACGGTTCGGAAAGTTATGTATACAACTATCTATAAGCCTATAGTAGTACCACGGATCGTTTCCT
>CAYXSZ010000072.1:0-2752 GCA_964468425.1 Candidatus Woesearchaeota archaeon
TCTTTGTATGATTAGCTTTACTCCGAAGGGAAACATTCTTGAAACGTATTTCGACAAAGAAAAATGTTCTGGATGGGATGGCGAATTTGCTAAGGAGAGGTTGAAGAAGAGATACGATGTCATCTTGGAAAAACTTGAAGAAGAAAACAAGTAGTGCCCCAAGCTACCTCCAACCGTTCCATCCCAAGCCTTTACGACCTTATCCAAGCATTCTGGCGGAATTCCGAATAAGGTTAAGGAGAGCGTGTCTATCGTGGTTAAGGTTATTGGTTTTATTAGATACCTCGAATCAGGATTGTGCATGTATCTTTTTCCTACGATTCTCAATCTTAGATTTTGATCCATATCTCCAAGGATACTCTTCTTACCTTTGCACGAAATCTCTTTTCCGACTTTATATTCACCCACAAAGTTGCAATATTGGTCTTCCAGCAGGGTTCTTAAGGGAAAGGCAACGATACACTTCAAACTGTTATTGCTTTTTAAAGAGAAGAGAGAAATTGTTGCTGAGATTATAGATTTCCCGTAACCGGTAGGAGCTTCAATTACGAAGATGTTTTTGTCTTTCCAGCGTTTTTCAAGGACTTCTACCACATAGTCGATGAACTTCCTTTCGCTCTCCTCTTTTCCGAACCAGTTCCTTAGTACCTGTTTGTAGCAGTCCTTTAGCATTAAAACCACCTCAGCTTCTCTAAAATTTGTTTGTATTCTTTTGCGGAGTTTCTATTTTTCTCATCTCTTGAACTCGCACAGATACGGTAGCAGTTGAAGATTTCCCTTGTAAATTGATAGTAGCCTTGCAGATCACCCAAAACGACGAATCTGTAAAGACTTTGCATGGCTTTTAAGACATTGTCTGCTTCATCAAGCTTGTTCTTCGAATTCAGCGAAGCAACTGCCCTCCACAATCGTGATCCCTTGTTTTCAAATATCTCAGCTAAACTTTTGATAAAACCGTCTGGATTTTTGAAGTATCTCTCGACGATTTCAGCAAAAACGATCTTTCTGTAAATCGTAATAGGTATTTGCTCGTAGATTTTGTAAGTGTTTCCTTCAAGAGCGACTTTGAACAGCGTAAAAGACACTTTATTAAGATTGTATTTGTTAAGAAGTTCTTGGAACTTCAAGTTTAAAGCCAGTTCCGTTAACGCTATCTCGTTTGTCGAAACTCGTTGATAAATCTCTCTCAAGATTTTGATAGCTTCATCCTTTATTATAAAAAACTTTCTTATATTTTCACCATTTCGTCCTTCTAAGTAATCGAAATAAAGCTTTGAGATTTCTTCTGGTGAAAAGAATAGGAAATAGTAGTAATCTTGTCTTTTTGACGAGTCATACACTCTTGATACAAGAGAATTTGTCAGTCCGATAATGTATAGTAACGCCATTTCTGGCGAGATATACAGTGTAAATTGATCGGTAAAGTTTCCCTCCTCAAATGTGGAAAAACCAGTATATCTATCACATTTTAATATTTGAGGAGCTGTGATCAGATCATTCGAGTTTTCAGAGAGAATATAGATATAGACGTTTTTCTTTTTATCATCAATTTCTATGCTAATATTACCTCCAATTTCTACGTTAATGTCTTCAAAATCAGAAATTCTCATAAATAGAGCTATTATGTCGTTGTATGTTGATTCTCCTGAGCCTTTCTCCTTCTTTTCCAAGATCATTCTGAATATTCTTTCTTTTGTATAATGGTTCGGTAGAATTTTTTCTAAAAGTTGTTCTGGAAAGCCAAGACGCATATATACGGGAAATATACACGGAATTATATTTTCAAATCTTATATTTAAGTCACTCTTACTCAGTATATTATTTAATTTTTTAATTAGATTTTGCCTAAATTTATCAAACTCATTCTTTTTATTTATGAAAAGTTCGAATTCTTTTTTAATTTTTCCTAAACAAACTATTTTTGTTCCCAAATCCAAGTTTAGGTATTTCTCTAAAACTTTAGAGTCGTTAATAAACCAATTGTTTGAGCTAATATAGTTTTCTACAATTATTCCGTAAAATTCTTCGACGCTTTCTAAGTCTGCCCTTGAAATGTTCTGAAGTATGAACATTTTTATAGCATCTTTTTCTGATTCTGCTTCAATTTTATAGCTTTGTTTTATATATTTACTTATCCATTTAATATCTGCAAATTCTTTCAACCCGAGTCTTGTTAGAATATTCTTAAGCTTGCTTGGCACATTAACTTGAAACTTATCAATGTCAGTAAGATCGTTACCAGTTAGTCTGATACTAATTGTTTTCTCAAAGTTCTTTAAATTATTTTTTAGTTTATTTAATCGCTCTCTTTGGCTTTTAATAGCTTCTCTAATATTTCCACTTTTCAAATAATATAAAATTCCTTCATATGTAACCAAGCTAAGGAATGTTTCGTCAATTGGAAAGTTTGACGTTATTAACACCGATCACCACCTCCCTCTTACCGTTAAAAACCACTGTATACGCTTTCCATCCATCTTCTGCTTTAACGACGTATTCTGGCAGTCTCTCAACATAAACGATGATAGGTATCTTGAAAACTCTCAAGTTATCAAATCCTTTACGGTATTTTTCGAATATTCCGCTTTCTTTCCTCTTTTTGCCTTTTTCTCCTGTATCATATATTTTCTTGATGTGTGGTGTGTTTCTTCCTTTTTCAAGCTTACCACCAAATGGATCGACGTAAACTTCGTTTTCCCACCTTCTATCCTTCTCTTCAGATGTGCTAACTGCAATTGTTGGAAAGGAGTAG
>CAYXSZ010000073.1:0-4969 GCA_964468425.1 Candidatus Woesearchaeota archaeon
ATAAATTTAATTGCGGCGGTGGCCGAGCGGCCAAAGGCGCCGGGCTTAGGACCCGGTGGGTTAGTCCCGTCCGGGGTTCGAATCCCCGCCGCCGCACTTTTTCTTGTCGTTCCTTGTCGTTAACGAGCTGTCGTTTTGTCGCTAACCTCTGTCGTGCTGTCGTGACATAGTTGTCGTTTTGTCGTTAAAAATCAAAAATATAATTTTTAATTAGAGATAGAAACATAATGGCTCTTATCATAGCAGAGAAGCCGAAAGTGGCTAAAAAAATTGCTGAGTTCTTGTCTAGGAAAAATTACAGAATGCATAAATACAGAAAAGCTGCTTATTATTCTTTTTGTCTAGACGGTAAAAAATATTATGTAATTTCGGCGCTTGGTCATCTTTATACGTTATCCTCCAGTTCTAAAAAATGGGATTATCCTATTTTTGATTACAACTGGGTTCCTGCGTACTACGAAGATAAGATTTATGCTAAAAAAGATTATATTGAGTTGGCGAAGAAGTTTAAAGGAGAAAAAGAAATAATTGTTGCTACAGATTACGATATTGAAGGTGAATTAATTGGATATAATGTTATTCGATTTGCCTTGGAGGTATCTGATGCTAAACGGATGATCTTTTCTGCGATAACTCCAAAAGACATCTGGAAGTCTTTTTTGAATTTGCAAGACACAATTTCTTTTAACTTCGCAATTGCTGGAGAAACGAGACACATAGTTGATTGGATCTACGGGATAAACCTTTCTAGAGCCTTAACTCACGCGATCAGACATTATTCCAAAAAAGTTGTTCTAAGTATAGGTCGCGTTCAAGGACCTACTTTAAAGTTGATATTTGAGCGTGAAGTTGAAATAAGAAACTTTGTTCCGGACGAATTTTTTACTATAATAGCAGAAGTTTATAAAGATGGAAAGATTTTAAGATTTAGACATTTAAAAGAAAGGTTTAGAACTAAAGAGGAAGCACTTAGGGAAAAATCTAAAATAGGAAAGTTTATAACGATAAAGCAGGTTAATGCATTCTTGGAGAAGATAAACCCTCCAGTACCTTATAATCTTACAGATTTACAAACAGATGCGTATAAATATTATAAAATAACACCAAAACAGACTCTAGCAATAGCTCAAAGTCTTTATGAACAAGGATATATATCATATCCCCGTACTTCGTCGCAAAAACTTCCAGATACTATTGATTTTCGCTATATTCTTTCGAATCTACAAAAAATTCTTTCATATAAGACATTTGCCAGTAGCTTGCTTAATAAATCAATTCTTAAGCCTTATAATGGTAAAAAAGATGATGTACATCCTGCAATACATCCAACGGGTTTAATACCTTCGAAGCTCTCTCAAAATGAGTGGAAGATTTATGATCTAATTTGTAGAAGATTCTTATCTTGTTTTTTCGAGCCGGCTAGGGTCAGAAAGCTTAGAGTAATCACGGAAGAAGGTTTATTCTTCGATTATAAAAGCGTGCTTCACAAAGGGTGGTTAAGTGTTTATTGGAGGTGGGTCAAAGACGATTTCTCGAATTTTGAATTTGAAAAAGGAGAGTCTCTCCAAGTTAAGAGGGTTTCGGTGAGGAAGCAAAAGACTAAACCTCCTTCGAGATACAATCCAGCAAGTATTGTTAAAAAAATGGAAGAACTTAATATAGGTACTAAAGCAACTCGAGCAGAAATTGTTCAGATTTTATATAAAAGAAAATATATTGAGGGGAAGTCCATTAAAATAACAAATCTTGGCGAGAGGATTGTCTCTTTATTTGATAAATACTTGCCTGAAATTCTAGATGTCCAGCTAACTAGAAGGCTTGAGAGGGATTTAGAGCTCATAGAAAGGGGTAAAATTGAGCTAAGAGATAAAGTTATAGAAACTGTCAAAGAAGTTGTACGTAATGTTTGTTTAGAGATCAAGGAAAGGGAAAAAGAAATAGGGAAGAGTCTGTACGAGGTCTACAAAAAATTATAGCTATTCAGAAATGCCTTTTCTTTGCTTTATTGACTTGACGACTTGGTCGTACAAATCTCTCGGAACCTTTTCGAAAATTTGATCTTCTAGGAACCAAACTCCTATTCCGTTTGTAGCAGATCTTAAATCATCCGTAAACCCAAACATGTTTGCTACTGGAATTTTTGCTTTTATAACTGCTCTCTCTTCATCCATTTGCATATCTAAAATCTGTCCTCTTCTTGAAGATAACAAAGAAGACACTTCTCCTATGTAATCCTGGGGAACGTCTATTCTGATGATTTGGACAGGTTCATATAGTATTGGATTCTGCATGATTGCTTGCTTTATAGCTTCTTTCACAGCGGGAATTACCTGAGCAGGACCTCTGTGGATCTGATCTTCGTGTAATACAGCATCTACTAGCTTGACTTTCAGCATAATGCACGGCTCCCAAGCTATGGGACCTTGGTCCATAACTTGCTTGAAACCTTCGAGAACGTACTCAATAACCTCTGGAAGATAAGTAATACCTCTCGTCATATCTATGAACATGCAGTCTCTATAGATCATTTGAACTCTCCTCGCTTCTTCTTTATCCATTCCGAGCTCTACCAACTTCTGCCAAATCTCCTCTTTCTTTATTCTTCCCTCTGGAATTTCTCCGTTGCGTATGGCTTCTCTAAGCTTTGTGAAGAATTCGTAATCCATTGGTTCAACTACTATGTAAAACTTGTTGTGCTTGTTTGGAGACTTTCCTTCAACAGTATCTGAAGGTTTTTCCACAGATTCTCTATAAACTACAATCGGTTGTCCTGTCTTTATCGGAATTCCAAAATCGTTTTTAACTCTGTACTCAACTATCTGGAGGTATAGATCTCCGAGACCTGAAACGAGAATTTCTCCAGTTTCTTGATTAATTTCTACCTTGAGAGTTGGATCTTCTTTTTCAAGTAATTTTAAGATCTCGATTAGTTTTGGAAGATCGTTTGGATTCTCTGGCTCGAAAGATTTTGTAACCACTGGTTCTAGCCAATGTCTAATTTCTTCAAATGGTTCTACGGTTTTGGGATCTACATTTGCAGAAACTATCGTTTCTCCTGGATACAGACCTTTTATTCCGATGAGAGCGATGATATTTCCGGCTTTAGCTTCCTCTACAGATAATCTTTGAATTCCTTTCCAAACAGCGAGTTGCTGGATCTTTACCTTCTTTCCAGCTTGCATCAAATACACTTCATCTCCCCTTCTTACAGTTCCTGAAAATATTCTAGCAGTTGCTATTTCTTGTTTAGATACTTTATCGATGATTACATTTGTGACATTTATCATGATTGGCCCTTTTGCATCTAAATTAACCATAGCCTTTCCAACTTCTGAGTTCAAATCTCCTTTCCAAAGCTTCCTTATTCTGTAAGCTTGTGCTTCTTTTGGTGATGGAAGATGTCTAACTACCATATCAAGGATTACTTTATGAACGGGTGCGATTTTTCTTACTAACTCCTTTAATTTATCTTTGTCGTCACCAGCTTCCTCATAAGCTTTGATAATATCTTTGAAGGAGACTCCAGTTTTCTTCATATATGGAACAGATAAAGCCCAATGATACTTCGCTGAACCGAAAGCTACAGTTCCGTCCATTACATTTACTTTCCACTTTTCTTTGTATTCTGGCGGAGCGTATTTCTCTATTAGCTTGTTAACCTCTATAACAATTTTTCCTATTCTTTCCATGATTTTTTCTGGGGGTAGTTTTAGTTCGGTAATAGCTCTGTCGGTTTTGTTAATGAAAAGAACTGGTTTAACATATTCCTTTAGAGCGGATCTGAGAACTCCTTCAGTTTGTGGCATGACTCCGTCTACAAAGTCAACAACCACTACCGCTCCGTCGATGGCTCTACAAGCTCTTGTAACCTGTCCAGAGAACTCCACGTGACCTGGGGTGTCGATTAGGTTGATTAAGTAATCATTTCCTTCGAAATTGTGAACCATTGAAACCGCAGCTCCGTAAACAGTCATCTCCCTTTCTCTTTCGGTTTCATGCCACCATGTAAACATTGCTTCTCCTGCAAGATCCTCTGCAAGCATTCCAGCTCCAGCGAGGAGTGTATCTGTTAATGTGGTCTTTCCGTGGTGAATGTGCGCTATAATACCAATGTTTCTTATTTGCTCTGGTTTGTTCATGAGTTCTAGCACCCTCTTAGTTAAGTCACTTGCCATTCATTTATACAAAAAGTAACTTTAAAAAATTAGTCTCCTTGAAAAGAAAAGATTCTTGGTAGCTTAGAAACTCGTGTTTCAACATTTAGAACTGTTAATACTCATAAACTCTACAGTTTTCTGAATAACAAAAACTACGAAAAATCGCTATTGTGAAATTTTGTTGAGATTTTCCATGATACAAGGTCTTGCTGTTTATGATTATAAAAAGTTGATATTTTTAAAAAATTATTTTCTAAAAATTTTGCTAGCGCGACGAGCCAGCACTACTACGAATGTTCCGTACTGTGTGGTTATGTACCCTTCATTCTTTCTTTTTTCTAAGAGTTTGGAAAACTCTAATAGCCTGAGATGGTGATACAAACCCCCTCCTTTTAGTCCAGTAAATTTTTCTATTTCGCTTTGCTTTCTTGGATGCAGACAAAATTCTAATATCTTTATTCTAGTCGGATTAAAAGCTATTTGTAGCGTTTCTAAGATATCGGCGTCTACATTTTCGGAAGACTTATCCCCTATGCTATAACTGGTCCAGAGGGAAACTCTTCGATCCTTTCCTTGCTTATCTACTATTCCTGCCAAAAGAAATGTGCCGTTCTTTTCATTGGATATGCTTTCTTTCACAATCTTTGCGAACTCTTCAACCTGCTTTATATACCTCTCAACACCACCCCCCTCCATACAATATTATATAATTATGTAATTTTATAAACCTTAATGCAAAATACTTATTAAACTTGATTTCGAATACGAATTTTTCTAGTAGAATGAGTTTGGAGTTTAAGGTTAAAGATTAG
>CAYXSZ010000074.1:0-2599 GCA_964468425.1 Candidatus Woesearchaeota archaeon
CGAGCAAAAGTTAGGTTACAAGATTTCGAGAATTTACGAATTAGATTCGTTCGAAAAATTTGATTGCGTTGTATATTGCCCTCCTCCCTTTGCAAACTCTACGAGATATTATCATTCGACTCCACTTTTCAAAAAACTCAAGCAAATTTGTAGACATCGCTTGATCATAGACCTGGAGCCTCCCAAGAAGATCTCGCTAAAGCACAACTTGAATAACTTGAAGTCGAAGCTCGAGAGCCTAGGATTCAGCGTCGATGTGGACAAAGATTACTTGCTAATAGTAGCCGATAAGTAACGGATCCTGACCTATATCCGCTCAGAGTAGGTGATGGTCGTCACGACTCAGAAGCGTAATGCGTCATCATCATACATTTTCAATATTTTCGTTTTTAACGATAATGCTACTTGGCTAGTTAGTCAAACAATCAACCCTTGTAGCGCCCTCTTTTTTCAATGATTTCCAACCGGGATAGTACTTCCTTGTGCTTCTCAAAGGCGCTGTACCCCTCGAAAAACGCTTCAAGCGCCGATTCGTAAATCCTCCAGTGCTTGGCTTCAAGTGCTTCTTTCAACAAGTGAATATCGGTAGCGAAATCCTCTATTCTCGTGGAAAAGTAGCTCAAACCAAAATCTATGAAAAATAGTTTGTTACTTCTAAGTATTACGTTAGAAGTGGTTAGATCTCCATGAATGACGTTCAAAGAATGCATCTTTGCCACCAAAACGCCTAAATTCTTCATCACTTTTTCGAAGTCGAGCACTTCCAAGTGATCGGAGAGTCGCAACCCTTCTATGTATCCCATGATTAGTATTCCCTTGCTTTCGTCAACGAACTCCACCTCAGGAACGCAACTTAGCTTGGATAAAGTTTGCAAAATTTTGGCTTCACGCCTGGTTCTGTATCTGCGAAGCTTTGAATCTAAGTCAAAGTGCCTGTATTTTTTTCTGTATCTGTACTTCAAAACTACGAACTCTCTTGGTAATCTAACTGTTAAATCTTCGCCGATTACTCTTTCTAAAAAAAATTCAAAATGATTATGGGACTTTATTCCTTGGAGCAAATATATCTTCGCTTCCGCTCCGTGACCGATTAGCTTGAAGCTTTTTACCATATTTGGAGCAAATTGCTTATCCAAACTTTCGGTAAGCCTAAATAGGGTATTCGAAATACCACCTTGCCAATGATTCTTCTCGGAGGCATACAGGTCTCCCCTTCGTAAACTAAAGGACCTGGGTTGTTGTCTCCCATTATTACAAAGCATTTATCGTCAACTTTTTTAATTACGCGATGCATTATCGGTCTGCCGTAAACTCCCTTGTAAAGAACCACATCCCCGACGCGAATATCCACAAGCGGATCGGAAACCGGTAGGATTATCACAATGTCTCCCCGATTGATTCCGTTGGGAAAGGGCCAGCCTTCGAACTCTTGAAGAGTTATATTGTAAGGTTTGTACTTCTCTATCGAAAAATAAGTATGTTCCATGCTAGTTGTCATAACTACTGAAATTAGGTATGGAAATGTGAGCTGAATGGCGATGTAAATCGTTAACAATATTGCAACAAAAATTATATCGCTCTTGATGTCGTCTCCGAAGAAAATATAAACAAAAACATTTTTAACCTTGACGTAGAACTCTTTATAAACTAAAAAAATTGCTCCAAGTACAAAAACGATGATGAACCAGCGAAAGTAAAGCGAAAGGTATATCCCAATGGCGCAAAGAGTTACACCGACGATTAAATTCTCTCGTTCTTTTAACATAAAAAATATTTTACAGTAAGCTTTTTAGTCATATTCTCTCCAAGTGTATCCGCACTTTGGACAGCGATAAAACTTTGTTTCTGGCTCATCCGATGCTCTAGTTTGCATGTACCAATAATACACCCCTTCATTTCCACACTTCGGACACCTTGTCGCCTGATCTATCGGTAACACCTCCATAGACTCTTCGACCACGGTTATTTCTTTTTTGTTCTCCGATTTCTCGACGAAAATCACATTAGAATCTCCCTTTTCCTTGTATCCGCATTTGGGACACTCCCAAGAGCTCTTTTTCACCATTATCGTTCCACACTTTGGACAGAACTTCATGGTTATTTTTAGTGTAGCATACAGGTTAAAAAGTTATCTGCTTCGCGTCTCTGAATGTTTTATAACTTTTTCTAGGATCTTAACGAACAAATTAACAACCGAGAAGTAAAAGCTAATAATTCCATATAAAAATAGCAAATAAGTGACGAACAGCAACTTCCAATGAGATAACAAAGCATTTTGAACGTTGTTCAAAATTTTTTGCTGCGTTTCCAGAACGATTTTCTCCTTTTCTCTGGACATTTGTAGGTCTATTTGTTGAGATATGTTTTCCCGAAGGGAGTGCATAACTTGTATGACACCTATCATTGTTGGATCTGAATGATTGGCTGCAACTTCTGTTAAAAGTTCCACAGCTGTATCGTACCCCCTTAGAAAAGTCTCTTTTTGCTGCCTAGCCATGTATTCATAATTTTGCTCTATATAACTTGTTACGATCGGTTTTGCGAGTTTTATGGTGGGAGAAACTACGGTTTTGTTCACGAAGTCGTAGGTGTAGGCTGG
>CAYXSZ010000075.1:0-4074 GCA_964468425.1 Candidatus Woesearchaeota archaeon
TAAAAAATTAATCAAAGAAATAGCCTAAAAGTAGAGGTAATATTATAGTTGCGTCTCCCCAAACTGTTATGTGTTTCGCTTCTTTTTTAATTTGCTCCCAAGAAATTGCTTCTCGTGTTCTAGCTCCGGATAAACTTCCATCTTGCTCTACGGAAGAAGTTATATAAACTGAGTATTTTAGTCCTCCGGCAAACTGAGCCCACCAAATCGTATGATGCTTCGAAATTCCACCTCCAACCATCAAAGCACCCGTTTTCTTATCTCCAAAGAAAATCTCTGAAAGTTTTAACTCATCTTTCCAAACATCTATATTAAAATCGGTTTTTTCAGTTTTAAATACGAGAACTTGCGTTCCAACAGCGCCGTCAGTTATCCCTGGGATAATCATCGGTATCTTGTTTTTGTAACACCAGTAACAAAGCGTGTTCTCGCTCAATCTCTTTCCAATTTCGTAGACAAGCTCATAGGTGGCTAAACACCTTTTCCCTTCTTCATAAATCTCTTTGAGTATTCTTTGCATAAACTCCTCAATGACTTCTCCGTAGCACTCCTTCGGGATGAATACATTTCCCAATCGGTGAATTCCCTTCTCTGCGAGAGAGACATCGTCTGCCTCGAAATATCCTTTATAATAATCCTTTAGATCCCGCGCTATATCGTGGTCGAGAGTTCCACACGTGGTAATAACTAGATCGAACATTTTTCTCTTCAGGGCTTCCTTGATAATCCCCCTAATTCCCGTGGAAATTATGCAGGCTGGAAACGACAGAACTTTTATGCATTCTTCGTCTGAAAACATCTCTTCCAGGATTTCTATAGCTCTGTAGAGTTCCTGAGCCTGGAAGCCACCCACATCCTTTAGAGACTTAATAAATTCCTTAATGCTGCTATTTTTCGTTACGCAAATATCCTTGACCGGCTCCATTTAGTTGTATATCTGTTCATTTTAAGAATTTAATATCCGACGCTTTCATACTTCTTCAGTCCAAACCTCCAGAAGATTATAGCTAAAGTTGCAAATACAAAAAATGCAACAAAGTAATAAAGGTAATAAACTGGGTTTTGGAGTGCGAGAACTGGTCCGAAGCTAATCAAAGTCCCTGGAAATGCGAATATTATCATTTTTCGAATAGATTCTGGAAATATTCGAGGAGGGTAAAATCCCGTATCAAATGCTATATTTTTTAGCCATATCGGATAGTTCGTTGAGATGAAAAACTGCAAGCTCCCGTAGCATAGTGTTACTACGTGCAAAAACAGCGCGGAAATCAGACTCCATACGAGTACGTAAAGCTTGTTTGGAGTGATCATTAGAAGCAGAATCCACGTCATGAGTTCTCCGAACGCGAAGGGATTTACTTCGTCGATAAGTAAAAGAATGTAGGGATCGACGGGACGCAATAAGTATTTGTCTAAAAGCCCTTCAACTATTTTTCCTTCTAAACCGCCCTATCCTCTAATAAAAAATGCTAGTCCCAGAGTATAGGCTCCCATAAATATCGTTATTCCCTGTAAATAAAACTCTAGGGAAACTAATTTACTCGTCGCCAAATAGATACCTCCAAAGAGGATCAAATTAGATGTTAGCATTGAGAGGTTCGACAGCACAAACTCGTGACGATATTCAATCAAAGCTTTGAGGTTCAGTTTAAAAAACCTCCAAATGAGCCTAGCCCCCATTGATTGATAAGTGTCTTATCGCTTTTTTATAGGTAGCCATTCCGATCGCGCCAAGCAATAAGCCCCAGCCCACCCACACTAAGATCAATAGTGGATCGAAGTTTCCTAGAATTACATCGGGATACACTCCTATGGAATAATAGATGAATGTGTATCTAATGTTGTTTGATATAAAATCTACCGGAACGAAACCACCTCCAGCCAATCTTATTATATGAACAATTATGTTTCTTAGCATATCTATTCTTTCAAAATAGAGGGCTAAACTCATAAAAATGAGCTCTATAGTAAAGTTGTACACAAGGTAGATTGGGAAAAGTAATAAAATTAGAAAGTCAGCTCTTAGAAGATGTAGTAAGTTGATGTGGAAAAACAAGCCCAGTAAGTTAAAAATAGCAAGATTTATTAAGAACTTTGGAAAATGCTCGAAGCAAATCAACAAATAGATGTAAATTAGCGGATTAATGGGTTTAGTAAAGTAGACTGATACGTTTCCGCTTTCTACTAGGTCGGAGAACTTGTAAACAGATCTAGCGGTGCGGATTTTTAAAAGAGATGAAGCCAGCATTACATAAACAAAAAGTTGAGAAAATGTAAAGAGATGTGTAACGTTGTTAACAGCCCAGGTAACGAGCAAGCTAATGAGAGACCAAAACAACTCTATCGAAACATTTGCTAAGATTTCTATTGTGTAAAAACTCTTCGAAATAAAGATTCTCCGAGCTAAGTCTATGTACGCCTTCATTGATAAAATTCTTTTATAACCTCTTCGATTGGAATCTCTTGGATTTCTACGTCTACGACGTTCTCTGGCAAGTTCGCTAAGAATTCTCGGATCTTGCTTCGAGGAATTTCTTCAATAATCTCTTTCTCATCGAGCGTCTGAATCTTAACTAATACCTTGTTTGGTCTGATCTTTTCGAGCGGACCGTCATAAAGGATTTTACCTCGATTGATGACGATTATTCTCTCACAAAGTCTTTGAACCTCTTGAAGGTCGTGACTGGTGTGAAAGATTGTTACTTTCTCAGTTTTGTTTATTTCCTTTAGAAAGTCTATTACTCTTAGCTTGGAAAGAAGATCCATCCCTATTGTAGGTTCGTCTAGAAATAAAATTTCTGGACGATGAATCAGCGCTGCAGCGAGCTCTCCTCTCATCTGCTGACCTAAGCTTAGCTTACGCATAGGAGCATCAATAAACTCCTTAATATGTAGAATCTCGTCTAATTCTATGATTCTCTCCCGAATTTCTTCATCAGACAATCCATACATTGTCCCAACCATCTCTAGGTTATCTCTTAAGCTGAGAGTTGGCCAAAGGAAGCGCCTTTGACCAAAAACTACTCCTATCTTTTTCATCAACTCCTTTCTATCCTCCCACGGAATCTTATTGTCTACGAGAACTTTTCCAGAAGTGGGATAGAGAATGCCTACTAGCACTTTTATTGTAGTGCTCTTTCCAGCTCCATTTGGTCCAAGGAATCCTACGATTTCTCCCTTAGAAACTTCGAAACTTACGCCATCGACAGCTTTAACTAGCTTGTATTCTGGAAAAAGTAGATCTTTGAAAAAAGATCTTCTTTGCTTAACCCAAAAGTGCTTTTTCAGGTCTTTAACAATAATTACTTTCATTTATATGTTTCGCCCTGCCAATGTCCTCTATACACCTCTTCGGATTCTCTTACGAGTTTTATAAACACTATTTGAATCCAAGCCTCGTTTACATTGATCTTAGCTTTTATTGGAAAGTACCACGCTTGGTTATACTCTCCCTCGTATCCAGGATCGAAAACGGCGGATTGGCACTTGATCATTCCCAATCGGTTTAAGGTGCTTCGAGGGTAAGCTATGGCTATGCAGCCTTTCGGAATTTTAATTTTTGGAAAAACTACGTAGTAAATACCCTCATCGAGCTCCCAAAATCCATCTTTTGGCTCGATTTTTTCTAAAGCTTCTTGAAGTGGAATGAATTTTCCGTTAATTATGTAACCTCTCCTCTTTCCGTCGAAAACAGCGTATTCTATTTTTTCTTTTGGGATTCTGAAAATAGCTTTTGGAACGACATCTATTCCAGCAGGTTGAACCTTTTTGATACCTTCTTGTAAATTTTCCACATCCTTTCCTAAGAGAACAGCCATTTAAACTTTTAACTTAAAAAGTTAAAAAGCCCGCTGAGACCGGTCGGGGGGATAAGTGACCTCCGATCACCGCAGCGGGTGACACTTTGATATCAATTGTAGTACGCTTGCTTTGAAGTTCTTAGACCACCCGAGCCTTGCAATCCCTTTTAATTTCACAAAATAATTTAAAATTTATGAATGTTGACGAGCTTAAAAAAGGAATTGAAAAATTATTTGGGAATGATAGTAGAATAGCGGGTGTTGTTCTCTTCGG
>CAYXSZ010000076.1:0-2638 GCA_964468425.1 Candidatus Woesearchaeota archaeon
ACCCTTCAAATCCTATAACCCACATTTCTGTTACCTCTAGTTTAGTTCCCAAATATTCTTGTATTGAGGGCTTAGTCCTTCCATTATCTCCAGTAACAAACTCTTTGATATAGGCTCCTGCTTCTGCTTTGATATCCAAAACAATCTCGCTTTTTTCCTCATTCACTTCTACTAGTTTGACATAAAATATTTTCCTTTCTCTTAGCTTGTCGCTCCTTCGATGTAAGACTCTAGTGGGTGTTCTCTGCTTAATCACAATCTCTTTAAATACTTTTTCTATTTCTCCTAGCTTTTCCCTTGCTCTTTCAAAATCGTTTACTCTAACAAACACTCTATATATTTTGTTCTTTCTTTCGGATTTTAGCCTTCGCGCTTCTTGCTTAGAGGATAATCTAAGGTCCTTCACTTCAACCTTTCCTTTGGCGTATTCATTAATTTTTCTTTCTAAGTCCTTCAAGTCAATATATCTTTTCTTAGGATTTATAACTTCTATTACGAACTCTCTCCATCCGTAGCAGAGGACATCTATGTCTTCCCTTCCCGCTCCGTGGAACTTAGTTCCGCTACCTTTTGTTATTTCTAGTATGGGTTTTGCAATTAGGTCTTCGACGGTTTCTTCATAGAGCTTTCCCGTGAAGTTGCACCGCTCGCATCCTTTGCCTCTACAAGCCTTGCAGGGCCACTTACTTTGAGGAATTTTTACATACTTGTTGTATTTTCCGTAGATGTAAAGTGGTCTAGGTAAAATATAACACTCGCTTGTAATTGGATCGTAAATAATCTCTATATCGGGATTTCTTGGATCGTATTTAGCGTTAAACTTCTTTGTGATTTCTTCTTTGATTTTGGACTTTAATTCCTGTTTATTTGGCGGGTTATCCTTTATTCCAACGACAAATGTCTGAAATTCGCACTTTTTTAGCTCTTCCTCCGGAACCATAATACAGTATCTCCTCAAAAATAAAATAGCATCTAGCCAATTCACTTTTCAGCCCAGCAAGACTTGGGAGTGAACAACGTTTAGGTCTGATGAATCTTGATGACGGATTTAAGTTTAATTACGTTAAAGAGATACTGAAAAATAATGAAGCGTAGCGCTAGCAATTATGAGAGAGATTTGCTTCGCAGGTTATGGGATTCTGGTTTCGTTGCCTTCCGGATCGCAGGTTCTGGATCCTCTTCATTTCCCTCCGCAGATATTATAGCTATAAAGGATAAAAGAGCTTACGTCTTTGAGGTGAAAACCACACGGGGAAATAAGATATACCTGAACCCCACTCAACTTTGGGAGCTAAAAAGAATTTCTGAAAGCGGAGCTAAAGTTTTCATTGCCGTAAAGTTCATTGGCTCGAATGTTGGCTGGAGGTTCTTCGAGCTAAACAATGTTATTGAAAACAACAAGATAGATTTAGAGCGTTCTCAGAAAGAGGGCAAGGAACTTCAAGAACTTCTACGAAATATTTAAAGGTTATGTTTAAAAATTGTAAGATAGGGCCCGTGGTCTAGCGGTAGGACGTCGGTCTGGCTAACCGGAGGTCCCGGGTTCGAATCCCGGCGGGTCCATTTTTAAACCTTTTCGTTAACTTAAAGTCTTTGAAGCAACTTACAAAAAATTACTGCTTAGCGGGCTCTAGATGAACGGGATGTGCGATGATCAACTTTTCCTTATCTCCATCAGTAACTAAAATCTCATAACACCTTCCCCTTTGCTTGACTACAACTCCAGTTCTTCCGTGAAACCTTGGATGGGGCATTCCAATGTGAACAGAAGGGTCTATTTTGATGTGAACATAATCACCGGGGTTAAAAGTTTGAAGCCATTTTCGTATTTTTATCTTTCCACGCTCTCTAACATGCTTTGAGAGCTTGTGGCGGGTCTTTCTTCGCGATCCCTTTCCCTTCCTAGCTACCATTCAGATAGTTTTTAGGATATGTTTAAAAAGCTAGCCGAGTAATAACTTTAATGAAAGTACTAAGCGAGAAGCCAGTACTCCCTCAAGAAGTTCGGGCTCATCTGAATAAGATTTCAAAGAACTTCGAACTCTCTTTTATCGAGGAAAAAACGATCAAGTACTTTAAAGAAGTCCCCCTTTTAGACGAGGAAAGCGCTAAAAAACTATTAGAGGAATTAAAATCCCTGAACTTCCCCGAACTATCTCCTCAAATATTAATAAAACTAGTTGAGTTCACACCTAAGGATATCGACGATTTGAAAACTGTTTTGTATGGTATCACTCTGGATAAGGCAAAATCGGAGAAAATCCTCGAACTGATCAATAAGTACAAGTAAATTTGCTATGAGGAGGGGGAGTCTTCAGTTTAGAGAAGAGTATGCTGTAGTCCTTGATGTATTACCTCACGGAGATCCAATAAAAGGGATTAGAGAACCGTGCGTTTATGCAGTTGGTAAGAGATACTTCTCTCTGCTCCTCCTAATCCCGAAAAGGGACGCGAAGATAGATTTGCTCGAGGAGGTCTACATTGGAGAGGGTGAGCGTCCGAAAATAAGAACCATCTTGAAAAGAGTCAGATACGAAGATCTTTCTCCGTTGGCAAGAGATAATCTTGGGAAAGCCATCGAACTAATAATAAAAAGCGATGAACAAAGATTCGTTGAATTTTTCAACAAAGCTGGTCC
>CAYXSZ010000077.1:0-3610 GCA_964468425.1 Candidatus Woesearchaeota archaeon
TCGAGTTGTAAATTAAAATCCTATGAAAATTACAGTAGAGAGTCAATTGATTAGAATTTTGAATCACGATATCGTAGAAGCAAGAAGAAGATAGATTAACCGTACATCCATACGTTTCTCCTTGCGCGGAGTTTATGTAATAACAACGATTTGGTATGTCAATGACATTGGGAGCAGGAATATATGTCGAATAAACGGGAGTGATTAAGAGTAGTAAGATACCTAGTAGTGGATAGAACCTCATTGTAATTTTATGTGCGAATGCTTATAAAAAGTTTTGGAAAATCCTTCTTATGCGCTTTACGATCATAACCTTTGGATGCACTCTAAACAGATCGGAATCCCTTCGAATGCGTTACTTACTCGAGAAAGCTGGATATGAATTTGTATCAAACCCTGAAGAAGCGGATATCGTGATAGTTAATACCTGCACAGTCAAGACTCTTTCAGAAAATAAAGCTTACAGAGTTATCAGGAAGTTGTCTGGAAAAAAGATTGTGGTTACCGGCTGCTTGGTCCAGCATCAACCAGAAAAGTTTAAGGACTACACGATTTTAGGAACTTACGAGATAGACAGAATCGTTGAAGCTGTTAATTGCGCTATTCAAAATAAAACTTGCAAGTTTTTAGAAGTTAAACGAATTAACAAACTCAAAATTCCTAGCAAAGATGAGTATCCCATAAAAATAATTCCGATTCAGGAGGGATGCCTTTGGAATTGCTCGTACTGCGCTACGAAGCTTGCAAGATCTCTGATGCAGAGTTTTCCTCCAAGGGATATTTATAACGAACTAAAAGACGCCATCAAGAAGGCTTTAAGAATAGTTTATTTCACAGGAACAGATTTAGCTGTGTACGGTTTTGATATAGGAACGAACCTCGCAGAGCTCTTGAAGGGTGTAAAAGATATCAACGGCTTATTTTTCATCCGAGTCGGGATGGCAAATCCGGGAATTTTGAACAAATTTGTCGATGACCTCCTAGCAGCTTACAAAGATCCTAGAATCTTTAAATTCTTCCACATTCCAGTGCAGACAGGTTCCAACAAAGTATTAAAGGATATGAAAAGACTATATACCGTTGAGGAGTTCCTAGATCTCGTTAAAAAAATTCGAAAGAAATACCCTCAAGCTTCTATTTCAACAGATATAATTGTGGGTTATCCTACCGAGACTGATGAAGACTTCGAGAAAACAATTGAACTTTTAGAAACTGGTTTATTTGATGTGGTCAACATTTCTAGATTTTGGCCAAGACCAAAAACTGAAGCTGAGAGGTTAAAACAACTTCCCAGCGATTTGATCAAAAGGAGGTCTAAACGCGTCTCTGAAGTATTTAAGGAGGTTACCCGAGAAAAAAATCAAGAATGGTCTGATTGGACAGGATGGGCTATCGTTGAAAGTAAAGGAAAAGGAAACTCTTGGATTGGAAGGAACTTTGCGTACAAGCAGGTTATCATCAAGTCTTCAGAAAACCTTCTTGGAAAGTTTGTAAAGGTTAAAATTACGGAGTGTACGCACCTAGATATTCGGGGAGAAATTCTAAACGTTAAAGAAAAAATAGAGTTAGAAGAGTGGGAAAACTAGTACTAAGTCCTATTCCCGAAGGTCTTAAATTATTTAAAATTTACCTTAATTACTCAAATACAATGGTGAATGACACAACATACATAATACTTAAAGCAATGGTTACTGAAAAAATAATTCTTGAAGATGTGCTCTCTAGCAGACTATGTCGCATAGAGGAAGAACTAGAAGATCAAAGACTTTCTGAAAGAGAAGCTGCTTGGAATTATCAATATCTTAACAACAAGATCAAAACTAAACTTTATAGCGTTATTGATAAACTCAACTTGTATTTGGATCTAAAATACTTAGAACATAAGATTAATAACTCAGATTTAGACAATGCCGAAGAACTTTATGAGATTCTTGAGGAACTTGCTTGCTTGGAGTTCTATTCACCAAAAGCTATCAAAGACATGAGTAGTTATTTGGAATCTCTGTTTATTCACTTAGAAAAACCCATTTTGAAATATATTGATTATCTAGAACCTATGTTGGACGAACTTTTTGCTATATTGATCTCAAAGGGAGTTGATATAAAAAATTTAAAGGGGTTGGAAGCGATCCTTGAGTTTCTCTAGAACCTGGGGCATCGTTGTATACTCCAGTTCTTCAAAGGAGACTCTATGAGGTTCAAATGGACCGTGTCTCCTCATATAATCCGCGATTTCATTCGCGATTTTTCTAGCCCGATCAAACGCTGGATCGTCAAACATATCTTCTGGACCAATTAATCTCCCGTTTTTGATTTGGAATCCCAATCCTATTACTCTTGGTGGTCCATCGAATCTTGTTGGGGCTGCATCATAGACTGGAACTGGCATCAACGGTCCCCAGTGAGAACCTCTCATCCATCCCGAAACCAAGTGAGGAAATGCAAACGGCTCTAATACCTCTCCTACTGCAGGTAATCCGTGCTGGGCTCTCACGATTAGAACTGGATCGTCCTTCCCAACATACCTTCCAGCTATAACGTTAACTCTTTCTGTGGAGGCTACAGCTACAGGCTCATTTGGATCTACGGGGCTTCCTTCTTTTGGAAATACTCTTTTTATTGCAAATCTTCCAGGAGACCCTATAAGCGCTAATAAATCGTACATTTCCTCTGGAGTGCTCATTAAAACTTTTTTATGATCTACGAGATCCCAGACTTCGAATCTGAATCCCATATGGAGGTGTGGATCGATGACTAATCCAGCTGTGTTAAATGGATCTGCGAACATTCTAAAGAGAGGTAAGTTCCAGGCTCCAGCTTCCGTTTTATCCGCTGCGAACACGATTACTGGTTCGGAAGGTCTTTCGGTGATTTCCATTTCAGCCACTCCAGGTCCCATTCCTCTAATATTTCCCGAGAAGGCGTCAGAAAGAAGATCTTGCCCAGCTCCGTAGAGTCCAAGCTCTTTGGCAACATCCGCAGCTTTTTTGAATACGTTCCAAGCTAGCTCGTGAACTTCTGAGTTATTCTCTCCCTTATTATGGGTTATAACCAAAACCAAATCATCTCCAACGTGCGTCACAAAGTAATCTATAATTTTTTCATCAACAGCTTTCTCTAAAATTTCCTCAGCCGTGCTCTCCAACTCTTCAGGAACAACGTGATGCCCCACTAACCCACCTACATCCGCTTTTATCACAGAAATTGTCACTTTATCACCCATATTTTATATTAATTCTCAATCAATAAAAACTCAAACACATCTTTCTGGAATATAAAGATTTTTAAATATTTAATGTAATATAACCTGATGGTGACAAAAAAAGAATACAATCCCATAGAGCAACCTGTAATAATAGATGCAAGAGAGATCGAAAACCTTATCGAAATGATAAGACTACAAGTAGATGGTATGGTTCCTTTTAGCAGAGGAGAAGAAACCTATATTATAAATGGAAAAGATCTTGTTATAAGATACGGAAAAGAGAGTGTAGAATTAGCTAAGCAATTGTATATACCTTGTGGAGACTATGATTATCCTTTTGAAGTAAGATTTGAAATTCGCAAAGCAGAAGATGGTGGATATGTTATCGTTGATATAACTGGTAAT
>CAYXSZ010000078.1:0-5884 GCA_964468425.1 Candidatus Woesearchaeota archaeon
AAAATCTTGCTTCCTGGATTAGTTTTAAAAATACTGCATCTATTTGAGAGCCAAATTGAAACAGCTTTCAAGGTTCTTAGAATGGATCTAAAAGACCTCGCTTTGTACACCATAGAACTCTACAACGAATATTTCAGAAGGGCTTTTGAAAAGACTCAAAAAAGAATTTTGTTTTTACCTCAGTGCTTGCGCTCTGCGAAGTGTTTGGCTCCCGCAACTCCTAATGGAATAAAATGTTTGAAATGTGGGAGATGCAAAATAGCTTCAATAATAGATTGCGCCAAAAAGTTGGGATACGATGTTTATGTAGTAACTGGAGGAACTATGGTAAGACGCTTGATCTCAAAACTTAAACCAGAAGGAATAGTTGGAGTGGGGTGCCTATATGAAGTAAAAGAAGGTTTAAAGCTATGTTATATGTATAAAATTCCCGCACAGGGTGTAATTCTTTTAAAAGACGGATGTATAGAGACTGATGTAGACCTTCTCGAACTTTTCGAAGCATTAAGCCTTGGTAGGCATATATCCACTAGATATCAGTAGTTACGTTTTTATGCAAAAGTTAACACGAAGTTAACGTTAATTAACGTTAACACATGTTAACCTTGTTACTGTGGCGTTAACAAGATGTTAATCGTACGATCGCTAAAATTTTTGAAAGTTTGTGAATTAAAAATAATTTACAATGGATGACAACATATATTCCCCAGCGATTTCGTTTGCAAACGAAATTTACGGAGTAGTTGAGAGTGTACGTAATGCAGATGATAATCTAACAATAGTTAAGGTAGCAACTCTATATGGAGTCCAAGAACTGTTTTGTACTCTATTAAAAGCACCGGAGAAATTATTGTACGGAGTAAGGATGGCTCATTTACCATTTTTCTTCCTCCGCAGGGAAAAAGCAAGATTATTCATGAGAACAAGATACTATATATAATTGCATGTCCTGAATTTTCGTTGGAGATTGTAATTAATGAATTGTCCTCAAAAGTTCCCATAATAATATATGGCTACACTGGGATGGAAAGGGCTGTGATAAAGTTCTTAAACGAGAGAGGAAAAGCTGTCGGGGAGGTGTATGTGAATCCTCCAAGAATAATATCTCTTGGAGATATTTATGACAGAATAAAGAACCTGGCAAAAGGGAAGTTCAACGCTTGCAAAGTAACTATAGAATCGCAGTTTGATGTGGGTATAGAAATTCCAAGGGATATGCACTTTACCGACTTGGGAATACATTTGACTTATAACTATAGCCTAGATAAAAATCAAGAAAAACTATTTGAAAAATTAGATCAGCTGTTAAGAAGCTTTATGTGAGAAATCTCTCGTTTTCAATTTTTTCAGGAAGGTACTTGTTGGCTACGAAGTCGAGAGACTTTGAAGCTAGAGCATCCTGCTCGATCTTAACTTTCCAGTTAAGCATTTTTTTGAACTGCCTCTGCCAGTCTTTATTTTTCTTGAACCAAGGATAATTCATTAATTCTTTCACTCTTTTTTCGTCAATTGGTTTAAGCTTCATTGTAACTCTTTTTAGATTGTACTCTTCGATGTCGTCCATCGTCATTCCGACAAACTTTGCATCTGGAGTCGCTAAGTATTCAGAAAAGTGAGAAAGTTTCATAGATCCTCTCTTAATCACTGAGTAAATGTAGTATCCCCACGCGTCTCCATCTGTGAAGACAATTACTGGAAGCTTGTGTTCGTATCGAAGTCTGTGAATTAACCTCTTAGCTCCTCTAGAGGCTTGACCCTTAACCGAGATTAAAATAGCGTTCATCTTTTCGGGGAATTTTTCTTCTACGAGTCTTTCGAATAGAGCATCCTTCTCGACTACAATTACATAATCAGCATTTATATCGAGAATCTCTATGTCCTCTATCGTTGAAGGGATGCTCCACCCCCCCATTCCTAGCTTAGAACAGTTCCACTCATCTTTACGCTTTTTATCTCTCAAAGTGATGTCTCCGTAGAGAGAACCTCTCCTATCTGCTTTTATATGCATTAGTTCCCGTACAACTCCAAGAGTTCTCTCGAGATCCTCTATAACAGCATCAGATTCTCTCTGCTCCTCAAATGTGTTTTCGTTAATAACTGGGATAGTGTGTTTAAGCTGATAGTAAACTTCTCTGAGGGAAGCTGTTTTATCTTCCTCTAGGAGTTCCTTCGCTAGGGCTGCGACTAATACAGTCTGTGTAAACTTTCGGACATGTCCTAGGTTAAAGAACTCTCTTCTTCCTAAACTTTTCCTTAGCCGTATTAAATCTCTTTTCTCATCATATTCTATGTTTTTTAAAGAGCCTCTGACTATGAACTCTATAGAGGGAGATCCTGATTCAAATTCGTGATAGATGCGTTTTGCGAGTTGTTCGATTTTATTTATGATTTCTTTTCGATCCATATTTCTTTTTAGTGTTTAACGTTTTTTAACCTTAGCTATCTGTGTCAGAGCAGTATCTATTAGTTCGTTAATTTCCTTCTGCTCGAAGATTTTACTTCGAACAATATCTTTAAGCATGTTTTTCAGCATTTTTCTAGCTTCATCGTGTTTTCCTTCTTCCACGAGCTCTCGAACATCCTTAACAGTTTCGATGATATCCAGGAGATCTTCTAAGAGAGTTTCTTTAATTCTTGAAACGATTTTGGCTTGAATTTCTTCTTCAGGGGAATTAAGAATCTTTGCAAGATATCTCGAGAGTTCTAAACCGTATCCATAAAGAGCTTTATATTTTTCGCCTATGTAACTCAATGATCGCTTCTTATTAATGTAGATCGAAACTTCTCGTAGAGCATCCTTTAGGGCTAGATCTATTTCGCGAATTATCTCTGGATAAGGAGCTATAGCCTCTTTCGATTCTGAGGTGAATGGGATCCAGACAGAAGCCATGTGCACCATCAAAATAATCGGCTCACTTGGAAATTCTCCTTCTTTACCCTCCAGTCCATACCTCTTCCAGTTAATAGACTTAACAGCCTCTGTAATCGCACAGTCTCCGATTTTGTAGAGTAGAGGAACTCTATTTGCAAATCTGAGGAGCCTAAAGCTAGTTATATCACCTCCATACGCGATTCCAACCTCTATTATGAAAGGAACTCCTCGATAAACTGCAGGTTTTCTCGTTTTAGCAACTACAAATTCGGGATTAAACATTTTGATTAAACTCTCCCTGATCAGATTCTCTCCAAGAGTTACTATATATTTTGCTGAGATTGCTTTTACTTTTGTACTTTGCATAGCTTCATAGAGTCTTTCGATCTCCTCGAAGCTCAGCGAACTTGGTTTTTTCTTAGGGTTTATCTTAGCTTTTTTCAAGATTTCCAAGGCAGTTTTCTTTCCAATCGAGCTGAAGTCTTTAACGAGAAAATCGACGATAGATCCACAGCGGGTCTCTTTAAGCATTCTTTCGAGCACTCCTATTTCTATTCCATGAGGATGTGGTTTGGTTTCGTAAAGTTTAGGAATTTCGGTAGTAATACGTTTATAAACATATCTCTCGCCTCTGGGATTTACATAAATTATATTTGCGTGTGGATTGGCTAAAGCAGTTAACTGAATGTATTCGTCAACGGACTGCTTTCCTTTTTGGTAATGTCCCTTTAGAGTGAGCTCTACAATAGTGCCACTTTGCTTTTTAATATCTACAATCTGCTTTTTAATTACTTCCGGAGTGTTGTTTCGAACATTTATTTTTAGAACATACTCTACAGCGAGTTTTCCAGGAACCTTTGAAATGACTCTAACAGGCTGTCCCGTAGTTAATTGACCGTATAGAACTACTGCAGAAGCTCCAATTCCCTGTTTACCTCTCGTAGAGATAAATCTATGAAACTTGGATCCGAACAGGAAGCTCCCATAAATCTCAGGAATTTTGTCTTCTGGAATTCCAGGTCCATTGTCTTCAACTCGAACGCGATATACAGAAGGTTTTATCTCATCGACTCGTATTTTTATTTCTGGAAGAATTCCAGCTTCTTCACACGCATCCAGCGAATTATCTACGAGTTCCTTGACAGCAATTAAAAGAGCTTTTTTTGGATTATCGAATCCTAAAAGGTGTCTATTTTTTTCAAAAAACTCGGCGACCGATACTCGTTTGAATTTCTTGTAAAGCTCTGCCTCTTGCTTCGTGAGATCCGTAGCCATAAAGATATTATTTAAAATAAATTTATAAGTATATATTCTGGCGAATCTCCTTCTCTTTATTTCGAAGGTGCCTCTTATAGCTCACAGCGAAGTCGTAAACGCGAGAATGCGAGCTTCCCTTAATTAACCTACGAACGGACTCGAAAGCGGATTGAGCGGAGAGAGGATCCCCTATTATGTAAATTTTCTTATCATTAACACAAATTTTCGCTTTAGTATATTTTTCCAGGTTTGAAATCGTTTTTCCTTTTTCTCCAATGATTCTTGATAACAACCTGGAAGTTACATTTGGATTCTTATCTGCAGCTCTCTTTACATCGATCTCGTAAAGTTCCCAGCCATCTGTAATTATTTTTATCGCTTCCTCAAATTCGAAACCAGCTTTTATTGCAGTAATTACTTTGTCGAACCTGTAGATGAAGTAGTATTCGTCGTGTTGAATTATAACAGATTTATCTGTTTTTGCGAAGTGTATTCCTAGCTTCTTTAACCATTTCACAAGCTTGTCCAAGTCCTTTTGAGAGATTTCTCGACGATCGAACTCGTATTGGTACTTCATTGAGATTTATTGAACGAGAAGTTAAAAATAAAAATCATACTTGGAGGTCGGAGAGAACTTTTTTGTTAGGATACTCTCTTTGAACTTTGTACCAAGTTTTTGCTCCGAGACCCTCTTCTAAAGTTACTCTTGATGTCTTGTAGAAAATTCCTATAGGGATTTTTGCATCCTCCCTTAAAGTGTAGTCCCACTCCCAAGCTAATTTCCAAGCTTGATCAAAGTTCGCTGTATCGTGGTTTTCTATTTTGTACAACCGGCTTTCGTAGTAGTTTCTAAGGTTATGGAATGATATGCACGGTTGAAGAACATCTATATAGCTGAATCCTTTGTGCAGTATAGCCTCTTTTATTAGTTCTTTTAAGTGATCTATCCAGAGCGCATATCCTCTTGCAACAAATGTAGCTCCTGAAGCTAGTGCAAGAGCGATTGGATTTAACGGCTTCTCGAACACGCTTTGTCCTAAGGACTTTGATTTAAAGTTCTCTTCTGTTGTAAACGTATGTTGACCTGTCGTTAATGCAAATACTTTATTGTTGTGAACTATTAATGTAATATCTGGATTTTCTTTGCAAGCAGATACGAAGTGTTCCAGACCTTCATTGTACGTATCTCCATCTCCTTGAAATACTATTACGTTTAATTCCGGATTTCCAAGTTTTATTCCAATTCCCAATGGAAGAGCTCTTCCGTGCAAGCCTATAAACGAGCTGAACTTTACGTAGTCTGGAAGCTTCGCTGCGCAGCCAATCCCTCCAGCAACTACTATTTTCTTTTCATCGACTTTTCCTTCGTTTATTAATTCAGCAGTTGCCTTAAGAAAAGCAGTTAAAATTCCGAAGTTCGTACACCCGGGGCACCAACTAGATTGCACCTTACTTCTCAAATCTATCCAATCTACCATTTCTATTTTTTGATTTTAATCTATATTAAGCCTTTTGATAGCCTTTACAATATACCTTCCCGTCATTGGAAGTCCATCATAGCGTAGGATCTTTTCTTTAATTTCAATTCCAGTTTTTTCCCTAATAACTTGCCCCAGCAAACCAGTTACATTATTTTCTACCAACACCACTTTATCGTATTTTTCGATTACGGCTCCGACCATATCAGAAAGTGGAGAGATGTATGCTATATGGAGATAAGCCCAGTCTTTGAGTTCCTTAATAGCTTCCAGAGCA
>CAYXSZ010000079.1:0-2658 GCA_964468425.1 Candidatus Woesearchaeota archaeon
CTTTTCTAGGACTTCTGGATGGATCTCTCCAATCCATCCCAGCGATATTCCATTGATTGTAACTTCTGCAGACCTTCCTTTAATTAGGAACGAGTAATCTTTCTTTCTCAATTCGTAACTTGTATCCAACTCATTAAACAATCTTTCAAGCTTGGACTTGACTTCATTAAAGGAAACTTCGCTGTTCACCAAGACATAAAACGCGCAAACTCCTTCTTCTAAATCTTTTGTAAGAATTCTTCCAATCTCGAAGAACTCGGAAGGTAGTTCGATTCCCTTGCTGTTTTTATAGACCTGCAAGAAAGAAGCTAAAATTGTAGGACGAATGACGCTGTAGAACCTAGAGGCGGGATTCTTAATCCTAATAGCTTCGAGATCAAGGGCTTTAGTAATTTCCTCGTCAGTCAAGACTGGAGTGTGGAGTTCTACAGCGCCTAGCCCCACTAGAACCTCCTTAACATCGTTAACAAGCGTCCTAAGAGGAGTTAGCTTTCCTTTTGTATAAATATTTGGGATTTTAGGATCGATTCTGTTATAGCCATAAGCGATCAAAATTTCTTCTGCAATGTCAAATTCGGAAATAATATCGTTTCTATAGTTGAGATACCTTACGATTATCTCTCCATTCTGAATTTCTGCTTCAAATCTTCGTTTTCTAAGGAGATTGACTATATCATAGTCGCTTAAAACAATTCCGCAAACCTTCTTGATCTTTTCGAGGTTCATTTTCTTTGAGATTATCTTTAGCTCGGGAGTAACTAAAGTTTTATCGGGATAAATTACGCTAACGCTTTCAATTTTTCCGCCTCTATCTGCGAGCGCAGCAACCAGAGCGTTAAGGGTTAAAAGAAGCGCTTTTAGGTCTGGACCGGTTATGTCTATGAAAATATTTCTTGTATCTGGAGTTACTCTTCCAATAGTGTTCGAATTTATTATTGGAGGAAAAGATACGACTTCTCCTTTGTTATCTATGATTATAGGGTATTTTTCAAAACCTTTTACTAAGTGTCCATAGCGCTTTCCAGTTTCTGTGTTTTCTAAGATTTCTTTCAAGTTCATCTCACGATCTCCTTTTAGAGGTACGAAAGTTATCTCTTCTGGCTTGACCGCTACATACCTTACGGGAAACTCTATCAAATCAAAATTATGCGTTCCGATGGCGACTCTCTTTCGCATTAAACCAAATGAAAGCATAATTTTTTCTTGAAGTTGAATTAAACTTCGTAGACCTTCTTCGCCGAGCCTAACTCCTTGTACGACAGCTCCTACAAAGTACGGTCGGATATTTTTTAGCTCTTCCGAGACATAAACCTCATAATCGCCTTTGCGGACTTCGTACGAAGGGATTCCTTCTTCAATTCCGAGAATCCCCTTAAGTTCTCTTGCAATTCCTTCCACACACCAAAGATCTATCCTGTTCGTATCCTTAAGCTCAACTTTAACAGAATCTCCCGAAATAGACTCCAGTTCTCCTTTGACGTATGTTAAGAGTTCTTCAAGTTCGTTCGGATCTACTTTTTTTCCAAGAAGGGAGTTTAAATCAGAAAGAGAGAATTCAATTACGGGCATAAGTTATATTTCGATTCCAAGCTTCTTGAGGAGATCAGAGCCTCCTTTCGTGGAAACTCTTCGGGAGAGTCCTCTAAATCTAGCGCAAGAAGGACAAACATAGATTTTCTTGGGAGCAATAAGAACTGCAAGTGGTTTTTGATTTTCGGGGATGTCTGGAGAAACGAGCCGGGGAGAGACATACAACGTTATTGCCTTATCATATCGCGTTAGCTTTCCGCAATAATAGCAGGAAACGTACTGATAGCCCTTATCTCTCATTTTTGTTTTTAATACTTTGAGCATTTAGCCTGGACGCCATTAAACACAATAAAGAGAAGTCTTTTTAAATGTTACCTCGAGATGAAGAAGAGAAAGCCATGTGGGTGCGAAAGTTTATCTTTGGAGCTTGCTTTCGAGAAACTTCTTAACCTTGTCGGTCAACCCTCTGATGTGGGATGCTAGGTCGATTAGATGAATGGCTCTTGCAACAATTAGTTCGGTTTCAGGATCTTTTGCTTTTATCCAGACTCTTCCATTTTGACCAACGATAATGCTAGCACCTGAAACCTGCTTGATCATATTGATCATTGAAGCGTTTTTCCCAATGACTCTAGGAACCTTCTTTGGGTTTATCGAGATGATCAACCCTCCCTTGATCTTTCCCAATCCTTTCTCCTTGACTGTTAAGTTTACTAGCTTGTTTCTAGTAACGTTTATGACCTTTGCAACAACAAAGTCTCCGTGCGTGAAGTAATCATTTAGGTCTGTTTTGGTTATATCTACGAATTCCGTTAAAGCGTCTTTAACAAGCATAAACCCAAAATACGGCGAATTGATGTCCAGTTGCCATCCATTGGGATAAACGTCTATAACTCTCCCTATTATGAGATCTCCTTTGTTGGGTAGGTAAATTCCCGACAGAGGAGTAATTTTTATGCGATTTCCTTTAACTTCCTTGAGAGCTACAGCTGGAGAAATTGCATAGTCTTGGAAAAAATAATATGTTCCTTCTAACTTATCTTTTTTCCTTCCTACTACAGTTCCTGGTACTACAATCATTCTAAACTCTTTCTAAGCTCGTCGAATAGGTCTATTATTTCCTTGAGT
>CAYXSZ010000080.1:0-2601 GCA_964468425.1 Candidatus Woesearchaeota archaeon
TACAAGCCGAAGGTCCGGGGTTCGAATCCCCGCGGACCCAAATGTAAATTTCGTTTTCGTAAGACCGCAAGAGACCTAAATCATTTTCGAGAACATCAAGGCTAAAAATATAATTGCGAGCCACGAGACTTGTGCCAAAAACGATTCTAACACCCATCAACTCTATGGTCTTTTAAATACCTAATTGAAATCAGGTTGCAATTGAAGCTATTGTAAAAAACGTTTGTATTTGACAAAACGAAGTAAATTGACGCTAGCAGGCATCCCTACAACCTTAGTTAAATTTAAATCAATTTTAGTTCTAAATTATCTTAATTTAAACTATTTTAGTTTTAAATGCGCTAAATATCTTTCAGCTACGTATAGTTTTTATGACAAATAATAACAATTATGTACGTTATTCTTTATAACTTTAATTGCGAAAGGTATTTAATTTTTAACTCCACACACGATGTATGGAGTTCGTATATAAGATCTCTGACCAAAACGAGGAAGAAAAGAAGGAAGAAGAGGCTAAAGAGGAATAAATCGTTATCACGGCTTTCTCCTTTTCGATTTTTTACATCACTTCACTCCATAAATCCCAAAGCTAATTCCTTGATTTTTGTATAAGGATCCTTTGCCTTCGCGACAGCCGATGCGAGCAAAATTCCCTCAGCTCCTAATTCTAATGCCTTTTTGACATCTTCTTTAGTTGAAATTCCGGCTCCAACGAGAACCTTTACTCTCGGATTGCAATCTTTTACAGACTCCACGGAGCTCTTAACCACTTCTGGTTTTGCCTCGGAGACAGAAACGCCAGTTCCTATAAGCTCTGGAGGTTCTACAGCGATGTAATCTGGATCTAGAACGGATATCGACCTAGCGACTATCGGATCACTCGCGCAGACGATAGTGATCAATCCAAGCTCTTTTGCAATGTTTATCGCTTTTTCCAGTTCACTAACTTTCATCTGACGCTCCGAGTGATTTAAAATGACGCCTATCGCTCCGGCATCTTTTATAGCTTCTGGAAGAACCCATCCGGTGTGCGCTCCCGGTTCTACAGGATCTATATGTTGAGCGAAGATTTTTACTTTAGTGTTTTCAGCTAACAACCTTATATCTGTGTATTGGGGAGCTATAACTATTTCAACTTTCGTTTCTTCCATTACTTTCTCTGCAGCTTTTGCTATTTCAAGCGCTCTTCTTCCTATAGCTTCCTTGTATGCCTTAAGATTTATTGCCAACATCTGTAATTTTTGTTTTCAAGCTTTAAGAATTAATAAGATATTTGAAACTGATGCTACGAATAAAATTGCTAAAATAGCAGCTTTTATAAACTTTGGAACGTTAATTTCAAACTCTGGAACGCGTTCGTAGTTTCTTTTTGCGTTTTCGTGCGCAATCAATATAGGAACAGCGTACACCAAAAGAGTAAACGCTCCAACAAGTCCGAGAGCTTTTGTAAATAGAGATACATTCGCATTAAAGATTAAAAGGATGAAATATGGTGGAGCGAAGACTAGAACTTGAGATAACCACCTAGGCAACTTACAGTCGTACATAAACGTTTCTTTAAGAGCTAAAGACAATGTAAGGAATGGGCATATTGTTATTACTACTGTTAAAACGTATCCGATAGTTCCAAACAAATAGGTGGCGACTCTTGGAACTTCTGGATTCGTTACGCAAATCGCTAGTGTAAACATGGTGTAAAGTATGAGAGGAATTAACATCCCTACTATAATTACTTTCTTTATAAGCTCGGGAGCTTTTTCTAGCTCCTCTCTAACTTCTGGAATTGCTGCAGACCCCATAAATGCAAAGAGTGTGGTGCTAAACGCGAGCATAAAATACTGTGGATCAAAGCTCGTTAGCAAAGAAAAATCTGGTTTGTGCGTTAAGAATAAATAAATAGGACATCCGACTAATAGTGAATAGACAATCACAGAAAAGATTGGCTCGAGCTCTTCAACATATTTTATATCGAAGAGAACGACCAGAAAAACGAAGAGAGTAATTAGAGTTGCTGCGAGAATTTTGTTTACTCCAAACAAATAATAAAAAGCGTTAGATTGTGCAACGAGGTATGCTAAAATCGCTCCATAAATTCCAAAAATCATTGAAAATATTATTAGGTACTTTCCAAGTTTCTTGTACTTTGGAAGAAACTTTTCAACGTATCCAGAGATTTGATGTTTTTCAGGAGTCCTGAGCGTTAGCTCCGCGAGCATTAAATTGATTAGCAGGCAAACGCAGAAACCTAGAAGCATAAAAGCGTAGGATGGGAAATAACCTGAAATGTGAAACACATAAGGAAGACCGAGAACTCCCGCCCCAATGATTGTTCCGGTTAGCGTGGAAACTCCCTCAAAAAACAGCCTCCTCCTCGAAATCATTTAACTTCTTGAAAAATTATATTTTTAAAAGAACACCCAAAGATCTTTGGACAATTTATTCTAAGTTTAACCAGAGTGGCTCTACAAGTAGGTAAAAAAGAATAGTCCTGTCTTATTTTATAACTTCTTAAGTAGTAAAAAATTTCTTGGCTCAGGTTCTCAAGATATACACCTTAAAAATAATTGTAGCAGTTTCTAGTAGGCTAAATTTTAAAAACAA
>CAYXSZ010000081.1:0-3620 GCA_964468425.1 Candidatus Woesearchaeota archaeon
TATGTAGTTGACATTCTTAGCGATAAGTTAAAACGGAAGTTTGATTATATAGTAATTTTCTATGGAAATCGTGCTGAAATACGAACGCAAACGGGAAAGGATGTTCTTAAAATCGCTCACGCGTTTGGAGGGGGTGGACACAGAGAAGCGGCGGGTTTCGAGGTAAAATCAAGAGAAGAACTAATTTCTAAGTTAAGAGAAATTTTCGAAACTAATTAGTGTAGTATTTTAGAAGATAAATTGCGTATATCTTAACAAGAACTATTAATCGTTCAATTATCTTGGTTTCGAACTCGAGATAAAATCTTCGCGCTTTTTGATACAAATAATAAGAAGCTTGAGCCTGATTAGAAGCTAAAGCTTTGTAATATTCTTCTTTTACATTTTTTATAGCATCCAGAAGCTGCTTGAGATCCACTTCTCGATAGCAAAGGATTACTAAGGCTTGCAAGTAAGGATCTGTTATTTTTCCCAGAATCCTACGAGTGTATCTATGGTAGACGTTCATTAGCGTTTCAGCAGCCTCGACCATTGTTGCAACTTTCATAGAAATAGTAGTTACAAAAAGTTTATATTTATAACTTTTTGGTGATGCTAAAGTTAGCTTGAAATACAGTACGAGACATTAATATCAATGATCCGGATGACGCAAGAAGAGTTTCTCCAAAGAATTAAGGAGATTTTCGATGAATGTTACACGATCGTTGAGAGGAAGAACAAGGATTATTCTGGAGAGGATGCGCTCTCAAACTTCTTTAAGTGTGAAGAGTTGGGAATATGCGATGCGGAGGTGGGTTTGCTTGTTAGATGTGGAGACAAACTTTCTAGAATAGCAAATATCATTAAATCCAAAAATCAACACGTCAAGGATGAATCGGTTAGAGACACAATTCTTGATCTTATCAACTATCTGGCAATTCTTTTGGTAGTTCTGGAATATAAGCAAAACATTAAGAGATAGCGCCGGGGCGGGGATTCGAACCCCGGCCTCCTTTACGGAGATCCGGTCTCCAGCCGGACCCCTTGGTCCGCTCGGGCACCCCGGCTTTTTATAATGATTATCCTTAAACTTTTAATAATATTTTTACTTTTCAATTATCCTTCGCAATTTGTTTACCTTTAAACCATCACGAAGCTTTGAAGTGTTCCTCTTTCAGCTTTACATAAATAGCGTACGGCGAGGATTTTCCGAATCTAAGCTATTTATATATTATGTTTAGCTTCTTGTTTACCCTTCTTAGGATATTTGAAGGAAGCAACTTCGAAGCGTCTTCCCAGCGATCGAAGAGGTCTAACGTCGTCAAAATGTGTTTTTGTCTGAGTAGATCTCTTAGGTGTTTGTTGATGTTAAAAAGAGAAAGGGGATAAGCTTTATGTCTTTCGATCATCGCATTAATTCCATTGTCGTAAGGAGTGTTCCAACCAAGTAGTTTTATTCCCACGCAGTTCGAGTACCTTATCGCGTGAGGAGTAAACTTCGTGTTCGTTACAACCATAGGGACTGGATCTACAAAGTTATGTTTGATATCAAGATATCTAGCGTAATGCTTCATAACCGCAGTTAAATCTGTGAGGATTTGAAGGTCTACGTGGTGTTTACATTCAATTATGTATGTTTTCTTATCCTTTTGAGCTAGGATGTCTATTTCATGTTCTATGCATTTTCCTCGAACAATTATCGATTCCTCCTTCCGCACATCGTAACCTTCTAGCTCAAGAAGCCTCGAAACGTACCATTCAAACTCCTTTCCATCTAATTCATATAAAGCTTTTTTGAGAGGGTATCTAATTGAAGCTTCGTATAGACCTAGCTTTCTCAATCGACTTTTAACGTATTCTAGCAAAAAGTCAGAAGGAATTACTCCCGAAAACTTTCTTGAGATCTCTTCAGCGATTACCTTGCAGATTTCATAGTTACCTCCCGCTTTAAGACATGTCGCGATAATTTTCTCCTTGTTGAAAGGTTCTATGCGCCCATCCCTCTTTCGAATATAAATCATTTCTTAAAAAGCTTAACTATGTCTGTAGGGAGCAAAATGATGACCTTCTGGTTTGGATCACTAGAAATGTCTGTTAGGGTATGAAGTACTCTCAAAGTTATTGATTCTGGATTTTTTGCTAATTGTTCTGCAGCTTTCAATAAGTTTTCAGCAGCTTTTACTTCTCCCTCAGACTTAATAATTACTGCTCTTTTTTCTCTTTCTGCTTCGGCTTGTCTGGCAATCGCTCTTTTGATTTCTTCAGGAATTACGATGTCCTGGATTCTAACTCCTGTTACGCCGATTCCCCATTGATCAGTAATTTCATCTACGATCTTCCTAATTTTCTCTCCAATTTCTTCTCGCTTTTCAAGAAGCTCGTCAAGCTCTACATTTCCAATTACATCCCTCAAAACAGTTTGAGCGTAAAGGACTGTAGCTTTTTTGTAATCTTCAACATTGAGAACGGCTTTTTCTGGGTACTCTACTTTGAAGAAAACTACACCGTTAACCTGAACGGGAACGTTATCTTTTGTCATGACCTCTTGAGGAGGAATGTCTATGGACTGTATTCTTAAGTCAATTTTTTTAACACTCTGAATTATAGGAAGAATCCAAACGAGTCCTGGATTCAAAATCCCAACGAACCTTCCAAGAGTGAAAAGAACGCCTCTTTCGTATTCGTAAATTACTTTAATTCCTCCTAGAATGTAGAGAATTAATAAAATTCCCAAAGCCGATAAACCAGGATTTCCAATAAAGCATAGAGCTAAACCAACAAGCAGCAAAATAATAAAGAAAATCCACTGCGTAGGATTTTTGGCGTCGCTCATTGAGATTGAGCTTCTACTTCAGAGGAAGCCTCTTGAGGTTGCTCTACAACTTCTCCAGAAATTACCTTTCGAAGAGGGTGATCTTCGCTAGCTAAGGGAGAGTAGGGATGGTACGAAATTTTGTCTTCTTCTTCCTTTTTAACCAAATAACCCGGAGATGTTATAACTCTATCTCCTACAATTATGTGACCGTGAACTATCAGTTGTCTAGCTTGCTTAATAGTTCTCGCAAGTCCTTTCCTCCAAACTATTGTTTGGAGTCTTCTCTCGAGGATTTCCTTGACCGTGATCCCGAGAGCTGCTGTGAGATCATCTTCTGGATTTAACAATCCATACTTGACTAATTTTTGCTTGAAACGAGATTCTTCTTCAGAAATGTCGAAACCAGCTGCCTTTTTAGCGTTTAGATACCTAACGTATTTTCTAATCTTTCTAGCGATTGTAGCATCCTTCCAAAGTTCCCTTTTATTCTTTAAACCATAATAATTCATGAGTTTTCTTTCGAATTCGAGTCGATCTCGCTTCCAGGGGTGGTTTGGACCCTCCCACTTCTTTTTCTGTCTCCACATCTTATGTTTTGGAAATTAAAAATTTATGCTTTTCTTTGAACGCCGATTGGTCTCTTCGATCTCCTGTGATGAGCTTTCGTACACTGTCCTCTAACCGGCAATCCAAGTTTGTGTCTTATCCCCCTCCAAGTGTTGAGTTCTATTTCCTTTTTAATGTCAAACTTGACCTGTATGTCCCAATCGGGTCCAACTAAGTGTCTGTCGATCCCCTCTACGGGATCTCTTTGTCTGTTGAACAT
>CAYXSZ010000082.1:0-12542 GCA_964468425.1 Candidatus Woesearchaeota archaeon
ATACAGATTTCGACGAAATTTTGTTTTATCCCGTAGAGTTTTTAGTTATCAACAATCCTGTTAAAGTTGCGGATGTTTTGGTTTTAGATCCAAATAGAATAAAAGAAGTTTATGAGGAGGAAAAAGAGTCTTTTAAACTTAGGGAAGCAATCCTTCAGAAAAAGAAATTACAGCTCTAATAACTTCTTCGTTATCTTTTATTCTTTTTAGTTGATTGTATAGTGCTTTTTTGTAATCTTTTAATTCGTAATAAGAATGAGCTAATGTATCTCTGAATCTTATTATTTTAATTATTTCTTGGTTGTTTGTTACTTCTTTTACCATTTCCTCGATCGAAGAAGGCTTTCCAAACTTTATAATATAATACCTCTTGATGATTTTCCTGAGGAGTTCTCCAACTTTCAGTCCTATGCTGTAAAAAACTTCTGCTACTTCCCAATTTGACAAGTCCTCTTCGGAATACTTTCCAAGAAGATAACTTACTTTTTCGAGCAGAGACTTCAGTTCGTTGAGTTCTCTCTGAAATTTTATCAAATAATCCATTACTTATTGATGATCTTTTCTATATCTGTGTAACTTCTCAAAACTCTTGGAACCACGATTAAATTGTTTTTTGCATCATAGTAGTTCTCTAAAATGCAGCAAAGTGTCCTTTGTTGTGCGACAAGCGTGCAATTTAATGTGTGCACATATTCTAATTTCCCTTCTTTTGTTCTGTATCTTATATTTGATCTTCTTGATTGCCAATCCGTTACGTTGCTTCCTGAAACCAGTTCTCTATATTTTCCTTGTCCAGGGAACCAACCCTCAACATCGTATTGCTTATAATTTCTTTTTCCCATATCTCCAGAGGCTATTATGACTGTCCTATAAGGTAGATTTAATCTTTCCATAAACTCTTCAGCATTTCTGACAATTTCTTGATGGTATTTTTCGCTATCCTTTGGTTCACAAAATATATACTGCTCGACTTTGTGGAACTGATGTACTCTAAAAATACCTTTAGTATCTTTTCCATGAGCCCCAGCTTCTCTTCTAAAGCAAGGACTCCAACCTACATATTTTTTAGGTAGTGTATTTACCTCAAATATATCGTTAAAATGCAATGCTGTTAAAGGATGCTCAGCTGTTCCTATTAAGTACAAATCGCCCTTTTCTAATTTATACATCATGTCTTCAAAGTCATCTAATGTTATAATTCCATTTAGAATTTCTCCTTTAAGCATATATGGAGGAATGCATGGGAAGTATCCTCTTTGCATTAAGAACTTTATTCCCTCGATAGCCAATCCAAGATCCATTAAAGTTAGCAAACCTTTTTCAAAGTAGAATCTCGATCCAGCAACTTCTCCCGCTTTGTCAGTGTCAGCCAAATCGAATTCCTTGACTAAATCATAATGGTGTTTTGGTTCCCACTCTATTAAAACATAAGGCACGATCTTATCTTTGTTTAATTCGTCAAAGTCTAAAACTTCATTGAAGTTAATTTCTCGAAAGTCTTCATCCCCTTTTAATGATTCATAAACAATCTTTAATTTTTCTAAATCTTTTACATATTTTTGATAACTATCTGTGAAAAACTCCCTAAGCTCTACTATTTTAAATCCATATTTTTCGGTTTGTTCTTTGAAGGAATTTAAATGTCCTTTCCATACTCTCGGTATACCCCAAAATCTAATTGGAACGTTGTATGAATCATCTGGACCAATGGGTACTTCTTCGTCAACGAAATTGGGAAACTTCCAAAGCGTATCCACGAGTTCTTGGGTTACTTTTTTGAATTCTTGCTCAAGCTCGCTTATTCGTCGTTTAATCTCGAAAATCTTTTCTCTAAGGAGTTTTTCTCCATCCTCATTTAAATACTTCTCAGGTTCTGAAAGGAACGAACTTAAGCGGTTTAAAGCGTCTTCCTTGGAAATTTTCCCGGAGGAGTAGGATTTAATAATTCCAACAGCTTTTGAAAGTTTATTTAGATTAGATCTAAGAGAGTCGAGTTCTTTTTGAATGGATCTTCGTTTTTCATCAAGTTCGAGCGCACGATCTACTAGTTTTTCTCCCACTTCCATAAAACGCTTTCTAAAAGCTTCTTTAAACTTCTCGGGATCCTTTCGAAGCAAACTAACATCTACAGGGAACATTTAAATATAGTTTGCTTAAAAATTTAAATTCTATTTGTATTCTTCCTCGAAAACTTTCTTTATTCGATCGGCTTTCGCCTCTCCAACTATGTTTGCGAGCTCTACCTTCGATGCGGTGAAAACTCCTTTAAGACTTCTAAATCGTTCTAGGAGCTTCTTAGCGAGGGATTCTCCAATTCCCGGAATCTGTTTAAGGATTTCTAGTTTTACTTCGTTGAGATTCTTTGGCTTTGAGGCAAGAGAGATTAATTGTGGAGCTGTTCCATTCTTTGCGAGGAGATATAAATAGTTAGCAGTGTCGATGAAGTTGCTGGTTCTTATTATAGGAATTTTGTACTTTAGAAGAATTGAAAGGAGTATAGATCTTATGTAATTTGGATTTACTCCTGCTTCAGACAGCAAATCTTCCTCTCCCTCGAGAATTAAAATCGAATTGAACTTGCTTAACTTTTGAAGTTGCTCGAAGAGCCTGTTATCCATTAAAGAGCTAATAAAATCGATTATAGTTTTCCTCTCGATCACCAGATCTCCGATCAAGTAGTCTCCAACATCTAGCTTTTCTAACTTGACGACCACGCCCATTTCTGCGAGTGCTTGAACCAAACCCGAATCCTTTTCACGGTAATCTGCAACTATCACAGGAACCGTTTTCTTTTGCAAGAATTCGATAGATTCTTTTTTATCTTCAGGAGAAGTCCTCTTTTTTTCAGTTAAAAACTTTGTTATAGGTCCAACTTCTCCAAAATGCTTAGATGGTTCCTTGACAGGTATTTCCGAATCGTGCGCCATCGTGAGCTTTATATGTTTTTTAATGTTCTTTACGAATTTTAACATTTTTCGTTCTTTGTTGATCGCAACCCAAAAGAAAGTTTCATCTCTCGTTTTCCTCGTTACGAGAATTATAACTTTTCCTATTTCCGTTCTACCAGTTCTTCCCCTTCTTTGAATGTACCTTATTTCCGAAGGGACTGGTTCGTAAAATATCACTAAATCTACTTTAGGGATGTCTATTCCTTCCTCTCCAACGGAAGTTGAGATTAAAACGTTGAACTTTCCTTCAGAAAATTCAGATAAAATTCTAATTTGATCTTCGCGCTTCATTTCTTTTTTCCCAGTAAACTTTTCGCAAGCTATACCATTTTTCTCTAGGAATTCTTTAATACGATCAACCGTCTTTCGGATCTGTGCGAATACGATTATCTTTTTATCTTTATTCTCTTTTATTATCTCTATTAGCTTTTCAAGCTTTGGATGCTCTCTGCCTTCGAGGACTAATTTGTTTGCAAGATATCTAGCTTTTTTAACTCGAATATCGTTCAATACACTCTTTAAAGCTTGAGACCTGGAGAGAGTAGCCCTCTCATCGAGTTCCTTAAAGTACTCAACGAATGTATATAGAGTTTGCGTTTCTAATAACTCTAGAGCATGTTCCAACTTTATAATTTCTCCTAGAACTTGTATAGCGATTGAATATTTTTGATCTTTTGTAGTTGCAAACTTTTTTCTGAGATCTTTCATCAGTTCGAGCAACTCTTTCTTTCCATAGGCTTTAGAATAACCAAGCTCCTTTAACTTCTCCCAGCGAAGCTCCAAGGCTTTATCGAGCAGTTTTTTAATTTCTAAAAGGTCATCTGAAAGCAGAATTTCGATTTTTTCGATATAAACTTTTTGAATGTATTTATATGTATCTCTTTCGTGTCCCGTTCGTATTTCTATGTCTTCTATTGCTAGGTTCTCTACAATTTCTTGAATTCTTTCAATTCTCCATCCTGGGGAAGCAGTTAGCCCTATTATTCTTGGATTTTTTGATTGCTCAACGAATTTTTTTGCAATGAAAACATAGGCGTATTTTCCAACAGCTTTATGCGCCTCGTCAAAAATTATTGTAGACGCGTCGTAGAAGCTAACTCTCCCTTCGATAAGATCGTTTTGGAGAGTCTGCGGAGTGACAAAAACGATTTGAGCTGCCTTATACATAGTCTCCCTTTTTTCTGGTTTAATGTCTCCGACTATTGCTACACACTTGGATCGAAACTCGGGGAATAATTTTATGAAATTTCGATAATGCTGTAGAACTAGGGGCTTCGTTGGTGCAAGAAAAAAGATTTTCTGGTTTTTATATTGTTCGACTCGATTAATTATTAGTGCAAATGCGATGTACGTCTTTCCAGTTCCTGTTGGAAGGATGACTAAAGTATTTCTTTTTAAGCAAGTTTTAAGAATGTTTAATTGATATTCTCTGAGATGCAATGCCATTTATATTTTAGGACTCAAATTCTTTTTTACTTTCTCGAAGGCATTTCGAGAGAAAGTTTCCTTATACTCTTTCATTAATTTCGTTAAATGTTCCCGATCTAGACTCAAAAGCTTTGAAACAGCTTTATCTCTTAACAAAAATTGCGCGAACTGCGTCAAATTTGATGGCTTTTTTGTTTCCTTCGCGCGTTCCCAATCCAATAAAACAACTCTTCTTCCTGAAAGTATTACGTGCTTGTACGGTCTGTGCATCTCTTCTTTTTGAATTTTCATCGAGTCTAATAGAAAACAAATGTCCAAAACTTTGTTTATAGTATAAAGTAGTTCTTTTGTTTCTCCTTTTTTGATAATATCCTTTAAAGACTGTCCTTTTACGTATTTCATTTCTATTTCCAGATTTTTAGGATCGAAGGAAATTAACTTAGGAACAAAAAGAAAATTTCTTAATTTTGATAAAAAGTGAACTTCCTTTTCGAAATTCTTACTTAGATTGGGTTTAAACTTCTTTAGGATTGTTCCTCTGCTTGTTAGAAAAACAAATGAATGTTTTCCTCTAGCGATTAGCTTCATTTATAGGGCAAACGGCGTAGCACCTTTCTTTTTCACAGATCGAAATGATATAGTCTATTGCATATCGGTTCCCGAGTATTTTCCCATCCGGAAGTACGCAAAAGCTATATATTCCGTTAATATAGATTGGTTTTCCTTTTTCTTGCTTACAAAGATTTTCTTCGAAATTTTTTCCCATAAAATATCCATTTTTATCTTGTATAGACGCGGGATATCCTTCCATGACATATGTCTTATTTTTAGTGAATGCCACAACAAGGGGAACACCAAAATCCCACGAAATGTTGTGCTTCCTTAAACAAGACATCATGTTTACGGAGTCCATAGTTTTTACAATTTTAACAGGAGTGTTTACTGTTTCAAGATAGGATAAAAGATGGTGGCAGTGAGGACACGTTGGAGAGTAAACTACGTAAATAACTGAAGCGTTTGCGTAAGACTTATTAGTGGTTGTGGATTCGTTGTAACCAATGTGACTTTGAGAGGAAATGTGGATTCCGGTCAAATTATTATTTGCATTTTGTAGAGCGCTCGCTGAAATAACGCCAGAACTTGGTAAGTTCGTTTTTTTGGAGCTGCTCGTCACATTAAGCGCAATTGGAAGAGCAAGGAATGCTAGGAGTATGGCTCCGATAATTTCTCGCTTCATACCATAAAGAAAACAGAAAGCAATAATAACCCTGCGATTAGGTGTAGTTCTTTAATATGCTTCTCTCTCCACTCCATTATCTTCTCTGGTTTGGTTCCGAAGTAGACTAAGAGCGTGATTATAATCATTGGTAAGACGAACCAAATATTGTAATAAAGAATCCAAAGCAATCCTATCGCAAATGGAAGCTTCTTTATCAATCCAAGCATGATTACATAAGGACCAGATGAACAAGGAAGTAATAAGATAGAACAAAGCACAGCAGCTGGCAGGGCTACTAGTGGATTGTCCACGGAAGACAAAACCTTTTGAGCGATTGGTCTTAGCTTCATTGGCATTTCTATAGAAACCATTCCCGGTTTATACCTAAAGTAAGCCAGAATTTCCAGCCCGGCTAGTATTAGTAGTAATCCCTTCAAAATTATTCTGAGTATAGAGTCTATTCCCAACATATAAAGGATTTGGAGAATTCCGAGTCCGTAGAGAGTGTACATCAAATAAATGGTTGCTGAGAAAATGAGACCTCCGATCAGAACGGATTGTCGTCCCTTGGTAGCGAGCAAACTAGCTAGTAGCAAAACTTGCACAGCAAGGGTACACGGATTAATAGAATCTACGAGAGCCAGCGAGGTTACATAGTATACATCCAGAGTCATTGTAGAGATTCATCAATAAAATTTAAGCTTGTTTTGTAACTTGCAAGTATTTGCAAACCTACGTTTTCCGTATTTTTGCTACATAAAAACCTTCCGAATCGTTGTCCCATGGCCAAATTCGAAGCGTCTTTTTGATGTCGTCGTAAAACTTCTCCTTGTTCCACTCTACAAAAGGTTCTGAGCGATTTAGACCGGGGAGCTTCACTTTCTCAACTTTAGCGTTTTCTCTTTTTTCTAGTAGAAAGTTAACTACCGCTTCGTTTTCTTCGGGTTCGACGGAGCACGTGGAGTAAACTAACACTCCTCCCGGTTTAACGCTGTCAAAAGCGGAGAGAATTAAAGATTTTTGCAGTTTCGAGAGTCTTTTAATGGTTTTTGGATTCCATATTTCTAAGGTTTTGTAAGATTTACGAATAGCGCCCGTTCCCGAGCAAGGAGCGTCGAGTAAAACTCGATCGAAAGTATCTTTAAACTTTCCAAAGAACGTTCCATCGTGTTTAGTTACAATTGCGTTTATAACTCCCTGTCTCTGCAAGTTTTCCGCTAACGCCGAAATTCTTTGGAGATCGATGTCGTTAGCAATTACGCAACCTTTATTTTCCATGTGCATCGCGATTTGCGTCGTTTTTGAACCGGGAGCGGCACACATATCTAGAATAAGCTCTCCCGGTTGAGGATCTAAAACTATGGGAGGAATCATCGAAGCAACTTCTTGCGAGTAGTAGTACCCAAGTTGAAACTCGATAGTATTTCCTATATCGCGCCTTTCAGGGTGTTCTAACCAGAATCCGTATTTGTAGAAAGGAACTCTTTTAATTCTCCACCCTTGGGCTTGTAAGCGATTTAACACATCCGAAGCGGTTACTTCCAATTCAAAAGGATACTGTTTTAATTTATAGCAGTTATCGACTTCTATCTCTTCCAAGTTGAGTTTTTTCAGACTTTCTGGAATATCGTCTTTAACTTTCAATGTATTTATACGAATAGATTTAGTTAGAGGTTTCAGCGACCACTCTATGAATTTTTCATAATCGTCTCCAAGCATCTTTCGATAGTGGAGTTCAAAAGATCGCTTTATTTGTATTTCCACAGTTAGATTCAAAAGGGAAAACTAAAAATTAAGATGATGAGGCTCGTTACGGCAGATGATGAGGTTACCCATCACAGAAAATGAAGAGTGCCGAGTTCCCTGATTAGACTCTTCTTCCTCTCTTTCCTCCCTTTCTTCTACAACCGTCGTGAGGAACGGGTGTTACGTCCTCGATTACTCCAACTTTTAAACCAGAAGTGATAAGAGTCTTTATCGCAAATTGGGCTGAGGGAGTAACTACCCAAGGACCATTGTGTCCTCCAGGAGCCCTAACTCGTATGTGTACTGCGTTTATTCCCCTTTCTAATGCCTTTTGAGCTGCAAGCTTGGCTGCGAGAATAGCTGCTGTAGGAGTTCCCTCTAATCTATCCGCAGAAACAACCATCCCGCCAGATCCTACTGCAATGGTTTCGGAACCCGTTATATCTGTAATATGAACGATCGTGTTGTTCTTTGAGGAGTAAATCCAAGCTATCCCCCAGCGAAGTTTTTCCTTCTTCTCCTCAGCCATTTATCTTTATTTCAGGTACATTTTTAAGCCTTAACTACTCACACTTAAATGGAAGAAGCTAAGCAAGAAACCCAAGTTCAAGAATCTAAGGCTCAATCAGAAACTACTCAAGAAGCTAAAGATAAAGAAATAAGAGCAGATGCACAGGAAACCAAGAAACTACCCGAAACCAAGGTTCTCACGCTGAACTTGAGAAGGTATATTCTCAACGCTTCAAGATTTAAAAGGGCTAAGAAAGCCATAAAGTCACTTAAACAATTAGTTCTTAGACACTCCAAAGCAAAAGAAGTTAAAATCTCTGCTAGATTGAATCAATACATTTGGGCTCGAGGGATCAAGAAGCCTCCTGCAAAAGTAACTGTCAAAATTATTAAAAAAGAGGATACTGCTTATGTCGACCTAGCTAGCTAGCATTTTATGAATCCTTTTGTCCAGAAACTTATAGATTTTGTCGTAGGTCAGGTAAACCCTTATAAGATCCTTAAAAGAAAAGTTAAAATCAATGGAGATTTCTTGATTGTAAATAATCAGCGTATCGAGCTTTCTGGAGACATTTACGTTATCTCTGTTGGGAAAGCAGCGTGTTCTATGGGAAGAGCTGTAGAAGATTTACTAGGAGAGAAGATAAAGGAAGGTATTGCTGTAACTAAATACGGTTATGCTCAGGAGCTCAAAAAACTGAATATCGTAGAAGCTGGTCATCCTTACCCAGATGAGAATTCAATAGAAGCTGGAAAATTGGGATTAGAATTAGTTAAAAGGGCTAAATCAAATGATACTATCATATTTTTAATATCTGGAGGTGCTTCCTCCCTGTTTGAAGTTCCAGAGGAAGGCATTTCTCCCGAAGATTTGAGGAAAGCTTATACTCTTCTCGTTAACTCTGGAATGAACATCTCCGAAATAAACACAATAAGAAAACACATTTCAAAGATAAAGGGTGGAAAAATACTCAAATATACAAGAGCTAAAATTATTTCTTTAATAATTTCAGACGTTGTTGGAAACGATCTATCGACAATAGCCTCTGGGTTAACGTATAAAGACCCAACAACTTTTAAAGATGCGTACGAGCTTCTAACAGCTAAAGATCTTTGGAAAAAGCTTCCAGATTCTGTGAAAAAAGTCATTTTAAGGGGATTGGAAGACAATTCATTAGAGACATTAAAAGAAATTCCTGAAAACGTTCACAACTTCTTGATAGCCGATAACGACAGTTTGCTACTTGAACTAAAGAAGTTCGTAGAGAGTTTCGGAGTAAGAGCGGAAATAATCACAAGTTATGTGACGGGAGAGGCTAGAGAATTCGGAAAGTTTGTCTCTTCAATTGTAAAAGAAATTAAAACTAAGAATAGACCATTTTCTCCACCAGTAGCCTTGATCTTCGGAGGAGAAACCTATGTAACGGTTACTTCGAGAACTGGAAAGGGAGGTCCAAATCAAGAAATAATTCTCTCTATGATAAATGAATTAAAAGATTTTGAAAATGTTCTAGCCTTGGCATTGGATACGGATGGAACGGATGGTCCGACAGACGCAGCTGGAGCGTATTTCGATGAAAATATTTTAAGATCTGCAAGAAACAAGGACATTCGCCAGTATCTAATTAAAAATAGCGCTTACGACATTTTAAAAGACATAAATGCCCTGATTTTCACTGGACCGACGTATTCTAATTTAAATTCTATATGTGTAGTAATTCTAATGTAGCCCGGACAACTCTTCCGTGTCATCGATCAACGGAAACCCTCGTCCGGGCTATGTATTTTATAAACTTAATGCTTTTAAGCGTAAATTCCCTTGAGAAAAGAAATTATTTCTTTTTTAAGCTCGTCAGAGTGTATGAATAACTTTTTAGCAGATTCCTTTGGAGGATCTCCCGCACGAACTTTCCCCCAAGTTTTTTTGAGCCAAGAGGGTTTTATTTTGAACACAGAACTAAGAATTTTCTCTCCCGTGGTTGTTATTTGAGGTTCTCCTGGCTCGTGGATTTCGTGTTCAGTTTTAATCTCTATTTCGAGCGAACCTTGCTGGGTTTGCGGATTCCATCCATCGACTCTGATTGTTAAGGTTAAAAACCAGTTGATTTTTAGCGTATCCTCGTCGTAAAAGTTCTGGGTAGCCTTCCATTGAATCTCAATAAAATAAGAGCCGTCTGCAGCGATTCTATGATAATAATATACTTCGTAATAATCTTCTCCAGGAATTCCTTCCCAGTCATTGTTTTTCAAGAGATCGTGAAGAAACTCGTATAACTTTTTTAGATCAAACTTACCCTTAAACTTAACTTTAGACTTGTAGATCTGCTCAGCCATTAGATTTTGAAGGACGCTGTTAGATCTTTTAACATACCCAAGAATTCCTCGCCAATCGCTCTCACTTTCTTTTTGTGCTCCTTTATTTCGCCACTTACTATGTATTTCTCGTAAAGAGCTCTTAAAAATATGTTAAACGGTTTATCTCCAAAGAACTTTTCGTAATCGACTTCTAACTCTGCATTTAATTCTACAGAAAACTCGTCTACGTGGTGCATTTCCCTCCCGTTCACGTTTACGGGTTTTAATCCAGAAACTTCGATCCCGAAGTTATAAATATACTTACAATAATCTGTTACTTTCTTTTCGCACTCCCATTCGAGCTTTATGTCCCTCGACCCATCCTCCTTTACCTTTTCTTCGTGCTTCTTTTCAAGAAAATCAAATCCTTTGGCATCCCAAAAGTCTTTTATAGCTTGATAAATAGTTTCGAATTCGAGTAAACCAGAATAAACAAATTTTACACCATCCAAGATTTTGTCTTTCGGCATTAAATTTAAAGGAGTGTTCCTACTTAAAAGTTAAATGAAGAAACTTCGCTTCATAAAGTACCTGCAGCTTTACTCCGAGAAAAACTTGATCGTTGTGGAGGGTAAAAAAGATAAAGAACCCCTCCAAGAACTCAATATAAAGAACGTTTATGCTATTCACGAAATTTCGAGAATAGATACTTCTTATTTTAAGGAAGTTCTCATTTTAACCGATAGAGATCGAAAGGGTAAAAAAATTTACAAATATTTGTACCATTACTTCACATCCGAGGGTTTGGTAATTAATGAAAAGCTCAGAGAGGAGTTCTTTAAGGTATTTGGAGTTGTTCGAGTAGAAGAAATTAGGAAAAAGCTGGACTTTGTGAGGAATTACTTATGGTATGAAGAGCTTACGCGAGTTTGTTGATTACCTAAAAGCTCAGGGATTTTCTGAAGGAATTCTCGAAGCTTTCTCGAAGATCGATAGAAAGTTCTTCGTTCCCGAAGAATATAAAGATTTAGCTTACGAAGACACAGTAATTCCGTTAAAAGATGGAGTTACGATTTCTCAACCAACCGTTTTAGCGCATATGCTAGACGCTCTTGAAGTAGAATCGGGATTAAAAGTTCTAGAGATAGGAACAGGATCTGGATACTCTACAGCTCTTTTATCTTATTTAGTTGGAGAAAAAGGAAGCGTGGTTTCTGTTGAAATAGACAGAGATTCGTACGAGTACGCCCGAGAAAAAATCTCAAAGCTGATAGAGGAAAAAGTTATTCCAAATAACGTAAAGCTCGTTTTAGGGGATGGGTCTCTCGGATATCCAAGGGAAGCGCCGTATGATCGAATAATAGCGCATGCTGCCTGTTCGGAGATTCCAAATCCATGGATTTGGCAGTTAAGAGACAACGGAATAATTGTAGCTCCGGTTGGCGTTGCGTGGAGCCAAAAACTTACTAAGCTAAGAAAAAAACACGGAAAGCTTGAAAAAACATTTATTCTCGATGTAGTATTCGTTCCACTTCGAGGAAAGTTCGGAGAGCTATGAAATTTGATAATATCTTAAGATATACTCTTTATTGAGGTAATACATGCTAATGATTTTAGATAAGCTGTTGTAATCGCTAATTCCCATTTGATAAAGCTTCCACAGTAGCTTTCTGCGGAGATCCCACTCCCTCCAAAGTTCCTCGATTGGAATTCCGTACTCCTTTGAAATTTTTTCAAAAACTATTGAAACCGAGTTCATTTCGAAGCCATGTTGAAAAGGATTCCACCGAAAGATCCAATTATATTCTTTGTAGCTCTTTATTTCATCTACTTCTTTCAAACGGCGAATGTTTTTACCCATTTCAACGTCGTGCTGCATTATAGCTACGATGTCTAGAAGTTCCAGAAGAACTTTTGGAAGGTCTATTGGATGAGTTGTAAGCCTTTCTACGAGTGCCTTGACTGAGGTAGCGTGCATGGTCGTCAAAGCAGCGTGACCTGAAGCCATTCCCTGGAACATTACATATGCTTCTTGCCCTCTAACCTCTCCGACGATGATATAATCTGGATTTTGCCTAAAAGACTCTTTTAGCAGTAAAAACATATCTATCTCTCTTTCCTTGTCTTGAGAGTACCTTACGATGGCTGGGATCCAGTTTTCATGATAAAGTTGAATTTCCCTCGTGTCTTCGATTGAAACAATTCTAGAGGCGGGAGGAATGAACATTGCGATGGCGTTGAGCAAAGTCGTCTTTCCAGAGGCAGTTCCACCGATTATTATGATATTTCTCTTATATTGGATCGCCAACCAAAAAAATGCAAGAATTTCCGGGGTTATTGTTCGAAGGCGAATGAGATCTATCGGAGTCCATGGGATTTCCCTAAACTTTCTTATA
>CAYXSZ010000083.1:0-6803 GCA_964468425.1 Candidatus Woesearchaeota archaeon
ACAAGTTCAGCGATCTTCGATTGGAGCTCAATATTGCTTTTTATTAACGAGTTGACTATGTCTTGATTTATTTTCGCATATTCTATAAGAGCATTCGCGCTTGGAGAGTGTACTGGCTTATTATTGGTATGTATATTGTTGTCAGTTTTAATTGCAATTTCTTCTCGGAGAGAGTGGATAGATTGTTTTAACTCTTCGACCTCCTCTTCGAGCTTGCGGATAGGATCTATTGATATAATTTCGTATTCTTCTGGCATAAGTAATATGTGTCCTTACGTTTTTATATGGGTTTTGTTAAGCAAAATTGTTAAACGAAAATTAAAAAATTTATTCAAGGTCGTAGTCGCCTTCCTCGGAGCCTGGTCCTTTACTCTCGCTTTCTTCTTTCTTTACAGCTGCTATTACGTCATCTATCTTGAGAATCATACACGCAGCTTCTGTAGCTGACTTTACGGCTTGTGTTGTTACATTTGCTGGCTCCAGAACGTTTAGTTCCCACATATCTGCTACTTTTCCGTTGATCGCGTCGACTCCGTACCATATTTTTCCTTCTTCGTGTGCCGCTCTTAACTCAGCCATTACTTCGATTGTGTCCATACCTGCATTTTCGGCTAGCGCGGAAGGTATTGCCTCAAGTGCGTCAGCGAAAGCTAGCATAGCTAGTTGGATCTTGGATGGGTGTCTTTTAGCTTCCTCTCTCAATCTTCTCGCAAGTTCGATTTCGATAGCTCCTCCTCCTGCAATTACCTTTCCATATTTGATTACGGTAGCTACATCCTTGACTGCGTCTTGGATGGATCTCTCAATTTCATCTGCTACGTGCTCAGAACCCGCTCTGATCAAAATTGTGACTGCTCTTGGATTCTTACATCCGGTTACGAATATCATATTTTCGTCTGCAACCTTCTTTTCTTCTACAGCTTCAGCGTATCCTAAATCTTCTGGGGAGAGGTCGTCTATAGAGGTAACGATTTTAGCTCCCGTTGCTTTTGCGAGCTTTTCCATATCAGACTTCTTTACCCTTCTTACAGCGAGAATTCCATATTTAGCTAAGTAATGGGCAGCTAAATCGTCAATTCCCTTTTGGACAAACACTACATTTGCTCCGACTTCTTTTATTTTATCTACCATTTGTTTAATCATTTCTTGTTCTTTTCTCAAGAAGGCTTCAAGTTGTTCTGGACTTGTAATGTTAATTCTCGCGTCTGTTTCGGTTTCTTTTACTTCTAGAGCATCGTTGATTAATGCAATCTTCGCTTCCTTGACAATTTTAGGCATTCCTGGGTGAACTCTTTCCTTGTCTATTACGATTCCGTCAATTAATTCGGTGTCCTCTATTCCTCCCCCTACTCGTTTTTCGATCTTGATAGCATCGAGGTCTACAATTACTCTATCGTCTTGTTGAGCGGTTACCTTCTTTACGGCATTTACAACGAGATCTGCGATCTTGTCCGCATACATTCCAGCTATCTTTGAAGACAAAGCGGATTTGGCTATTTTCTTAAGTGCTTCGGCATCGTCAATCGAAACGTCCTTCGCTATTTCGCTTACAGTCTTCTCCACAAACTGCATAGCTCTCTTGTAACCTTCTATAATGACTGTTGAATGGATGTTGTTGTCTAGCAAATCTTCTGCTTTTCTTAGAAGTTCTCCAGCGAGAACTACCGATCTTTTAGTTCCATCTCCAACTTCAGTATCCTGCGTCTTCGCGATCTCGATAATTAACTTCGCTGCCGGGTGCTCTACTTGCATTTCGTCTAAAATTGTGTATCCATCGTTTGTAACGATTATGTCTCCAAGCTCGTCAACTAGCATTTTGTCCATTCCTCTTGGTCCGAGGGAGGTCTTTAGGATTTCGCCAATGATGACCGCTGCCATGATGTTCGATCTCAAGGCGTCCCTACCTACGGTTCTTGCATATTTTTCGGGAAGTACCAAAATGGGATACAACGTTCTCTGCTCCGCCATAGTATTCATATACAACAAAGGTTTATAAACTGTATTGAGAAATCTCGTAGAATTTGTCTTTTTAACGCTAAAAAGCTTCGAGATTAACTAAAAATGCGCTCAAAATGAGTATTATTTCTTATTATTAATATATCTGATTATTTTGTTCGCTATTTCTTCAGGGGTTTCCTTACTGGTATCGAACGTAATGTAAGGTTTGCTCTCTTCTTCGAGCTCGGATTCGATTACTTCCAGGTTCTGAGCCCAGATATTCTCGAATATTTTATGATAAGGGTATTTTCGCTGAGACAATCGCTTGTAAAGATCGTTTGGGTCTGCTTTAAGCAAAATGAAGAGATCCACGAGTTCTTTTGGAAGCAAGTGTGCGAAGGTGCCTTCTACGATAACGTTATCTTCAGAATTTTTTATATGTTCTGAAAGCTTTCTAATTAGAACATTTTCGTCGACCACAAAGGTTTGGTAAGCTTCGTCGTACTCTAAATGAAGGTTTTGAGACTTTGCGAAGTCTAAAATGTTTATTACGCGAGCTTTAAGTCTCTTAGAAAGTTCTTTAGCGAGAGTAGTTTTTCCAGATCCGGGAACTCCTGTAATCACTATTACAACCATTTAAAGGAGCTGGTGAAAGTATTTTATGCTTTATGGGTTTTAAAGTTGAATGGTGGAAATTCAGGTTAAAAAGATTGGAGAGTTGAAGCCCGGTAACTACATTTGGTACAACAACAAGGTTTACAAGGTCGTGAGTGTTGAAACTTCCAAGGTTGGAAAACACGGAGCTGCGAAGGCGAGGGTGGAAGCGGTCTCGTTTGACGGAGACAAAATTGTTCTAATTAAACCAACTCACGATAACATTGATGTTCCAATGATAAAGAAGATCAAGGGTCAAGTAATATCCGTTCTTTCAGAGGATAGAGTCATGATTATGGATATGGATACTTACGAGACCTTCGAGGCGGTGGTCAACGAAGACCTTCGCGGTAAGCTAAGTGAAGGTCAAAGAGTTGTAGTTTGGGATATTGGAGAGCGAGTTGTGATGCAGGCGTTCAAGGATTAAAAATCTGCTTTTGGCTCAATTTTAACAATTTTTCCATCTTTCAACCCCTCTAGAAAAGCTCTAAAATCTTCTAAAGTGTATTTTAAACTCTCCTCGTAAACGTCGTTATACGTGCTCTCTAGAAGCGATATGTACTCTACCTCTTTCATCAACCTGTTGTATAAGTTTGTTCTCGTTTTTTCATAGAGCAGTCTAAACAACCTTCTTCTACCCTCATAATAATCTCTGAGGTCTTCAGACAATATCCTTTCGAACAATTCGTCTATTGCTTTGCTTACGGAGCTTTCCTTATCTTTTTCAAAACCGGGAATGGATAATGAAAATATCAAAAAGTTCTCATACACGTACTCTATTCCAAAGTACACATCGTACCCGATTCCGTACCTTTCGCGAATTGTTTGGAAGACTAAGGAAGAAGCTCCTCCGGAAACGAACTTTTCAAAAGCGCTGGCGAGGAGAAATTTATTCATAGGTACCTTGAAGTTCAAGGCAAAATAAACTTGGTTGTTCGTGTCCCTATGCTCTATTATATCTTTCCCTTTACCTACAGTTGGTTTCTTTTTTTGAAACTTCTTTTTCTTCCAAGTTTGAGAAGTATTTCTCAACTAGTTCGATGTGCTTTTCTGAGAAGTCGCCTTCAAGCAAAATAAACATGTTCTTTGGAGTGTAATATTTGGCTTTGAACTCCTCTAGGTCTTCTTTAGAAGTGCTTTCTACAGTTTCTCTATAACCAGTAATTGGATCTCCGTAGTCGCTCTCTCCAAAAACAGCTTTTGGGATTAGCTCGCTCATCCTTTTTTCAGGATCATTATTATAGATCTCTAATTCAGATAAAACTACTTTCTTCTCGTTGTTAAATTCAGTTTCTTTATACTTTTCGTTTTCAAACATGGAATACAAGATGTCTAAAACCTTTGGAAAACCTTCCGGAATGACTTCTACTATGTAACAGGTTAAATAAGTACTTGTAAATGCGTTTACAATCCCGCCATTTAGTTCTAAACCCATGTTTATTTGCTCAGCATCGTATTTATGGTTAGACTTAAACATCATGTGTTCTAGAAAATGCGATATTCCTCTCTTGTCTTTAGGTTCGTAAACACTCCCTATTTTCACTCCAATTGCGATGCCAACGGTGCTCGCGTCTGGAATTCTTAAAGTATACAATGTTAATCCATTGTCAAGTACTTTCTTTCCAAAACCATCGGACATCTCGAGTAATAATCTATTACTCTTTTTTAACTTTCTTGCTGATCTCGTCCGCGATCCTTATGGGCTCGGGATATCTTCCCTTAATCCAGAACTCATCGCTCAACTCCTTGGCAGTTTCAACCGATACTTTGTGTCCCGGAGAAACATAAATCACATTTCCATATTTCTCTAAAACATGACCTATTAACTGGTTATTTTCATCGAAAATTCTGTTACCTTGAATTTTTCCATACAAATGCTTCCTTGTAACTCCGATCGTAGGAATGTCTAAAAGAACTCCGACGTAGCTGGCTAGTCCTAGTTTTACGGGATGCGCAACTCCCTGTCCATTTACAAAGAGGATGTCAGGAGCTTTTATCTTGTTAAACGTTTTTAGAATGGGTTCTCCTTCTCTAAAAGCTAAAAATGTTGGAATATATGGAAAAGTTACCCGCTCTTCGAAGACATAGTATTCTACTAAATTTAGTTCGTTATCCAAGAGAACGTAAACTACTTTAGCCTTATTATTTTTGTAACTTAGATCTACACCACCAATCAACTCTAACTTCGAGAAATCGTCTTGTAGTTTTAACCTTTTTGAAAGTTCTACTTGCATTTTTCTTAATTTCTCAAGGGGTTTTTCGCCAATCCTAAAGTCATTAAATAGATGCTTTTTTAAATTAACTTTTCCATTTACAATTTCAACACCTTCGCACTTCAGTCTAATTAACTGCTCTAAGTTTTTTATCTCTCCTTTTTCGTTTACAACCCTCCACCAAGGAATATCTGAATGTTTTATAGCTTGGGCTACGAATCTGGTAGCATAAGGACTTCCTAGCGCTAAAGCTAAAGTTTTGAATGTGGTTACCTTACCTTTCGGAATTTGGAATATTAGGTCGCGTAAAATCCTGTTTACGTCCGGAAGATCCATTAAAAAGAGATTAAAGAAAAATTAAAAATAATGCCTGCAGATCTCTCAGTAACATTTATACATTCGAAAACGCGTCGCGTTGTACTTCTCACATAACTCTGAATATTTTTTACATAAATTTATAACTTATTCCTTAGGGTTGACTCTTGAGAGGCTCGCAGTAGATTTTTTATGACAATAGATTTCGACGACTTATAGAGTATTCCTTTGATTTTAAGTAATGGCTCGAGAATTTGATCTAGCTCTGAACTAGAAATCTTCTTAGTTTCTGAATTAGCATTACTATCTTGTAAATCATGTAGAAAACAATTAATGTGAGTTTGAATTATGATTGTTTAGCTAGATAACTTGCATAATCTTAGGATATTACAAACAATTATAACCTACAATGCGATATACTTTTTAATGGATTTTAAGATTTCCTCTTTCTCGTTTAACCTAAAGATGTGGACATCTATAGGATATTTCTGAAATTTGTGTAGAATCTCCTCAGCGAGCTGGACTGCGCTCTCATCATCCTTTACAAAAATCAAAAGATCTACATCGCTTGAAGACTCTCTTTCTCCTCGTGCTAGACCTCCCGCCAAGAAAACTTCTGAGCCAGGATACCTTTCAGAAACAAACTCTTTAATTTTTGGAACCCACGTCTCCCAAGAATTAATTAGCTTTTCTCTTTTCTCAAGACGAGTGTCGAGATGATATGCGATTTCTCTCTGAGCAAACTTCCTATATACAATCTCAATTATAAAAGCTAGGACAATGGCGGATACAAAAACTATAACTCCAACTATATTAGTTTTAATATTTTTAGCTAAAAGAGTTATAAGAGCAACAAAAGAAAGAATTATAGAAGTTATAGATAAATATTTGTTGATTTTTGCTTGTTTTCTTAATATGAAACCTGCGAGGTTCACTGAAAAAAAGATTAAGAGAAAACCTGCGCTTCCAATCAGCGAGATCTCTTCTAAATTGAGTAAATTTGCTGAAAGAATTGAAATAAGAGAAATTATTATCAATCCCTCATAAGCTTGCTTCCAAACTTTTCTTTCTAAAGCTTCTGGAAGTTGACCGTATTTCGATATTATATAAGAAATTCCTACAGTTCCGAACAAAGTAGCATTGATTGCAGACGCTGTCGAAGCGAGAGCTGCGATGCTGATTAAAACAAAACCTAGTTTCCCTAGTATTGGTTGAGCAACAGCTGCTAGTGCGTAGTCCTTCGCTTTTACAACTTGTTGAACTGGGAGAGCGCTAACCGTTACGATTGCTATTAAAATATAAAGAATAGTTACAAAAGTTATCGAAGCGTAAAAAGCTTTCGGAATGTCTTTCAAGTTTTTGGCTTCCGTTGACGCGTTTGCTATTAGCTCAAAGCCTTCATAAGCTAGAAATATGATCATTCCTCCGACCAGGACATTTAGAATATTTTGAGATGGTAAAAAATATGAAATAATGTCAAAGTTTTTCAAAGAAACTAATCCTGCGAGCGCAACTAAAGATAAAGCAATTAGTTTAAAAATAACTAGGGCATCTTCAGTTTTACCTGTTATGTATGCTCCGAGAGCGTTAATCAGCGTGAAAAACAGAATAATTCCAGTTATTGCTAAATGCTTGGGAATTCCCAAAAGAATACTTGCATATGCGCCAAACGCATACGAATAC
>CAYXSZ010000084.1:0-3718 GCA_964468425.1 Candidatus Woesearchaeota archaeon
CAGTTTCCAGTGGCGGAGTAAACTAAGTTAGATATTACGTTCTTAGTGGGAAGTAAGGAAAAGTGGTTTAAGTTTAGAGTTATAACATCTGCGACTTTTCCTTCTTCAACGCTCCCGGAATTTAGATTTAACGCCTTTGCCGGATTTACAGTAGTAAGGTCTAGGCATTCCTGAGCAGTGACTTCTTTTCCATTCCATCTAAACCACTTTTGCATCAAAGCAAAGAATTTCATTTCCTGGAACATATCCAAAGAATTGTTTGAACAAGCTCCATCCGTCCCCAAGCAAATGTTCGCCCCAGCTTCCTTAAATTCTCTATAAGGAAAAGCTCCCCCGGTTGCAAGCTTCATATTTGAAGTAGGACAACTTACCACTGTCACATTGCTCTTTGCAAGAATTTTAATCTCCTGCTTAGTAACCCACGAACAATGGAACGCGATAACATTCTTCCCAAGAAATCCAATTTCTTCTAAAAATTCTACCGGTCTTTTTCCGTATCTCTTCCAAGTATCGTAAACTTCCTTTCGCGTCTCTGATAAATGAATTGTTAAAGGTATGTTAAACTCTTCACTAATTCTCTTTGCTTCAAGCAATAGTTCCTTCGAGCATGTATAAACTCCATGAGGAGCGACTACTGGTTTAATATTTTCTTTATCCTTGATAGATTTAATAAATCTTAAAGTTTCCTTTATTTCAAATTCTCTTTTCTCTTCATCCCACATATCAATCATTCCATATCCTAGAAAAGCTTTGAGTCCAATTTCTTCTACAGCTCTTGCAACTTCGTTCATGTGAAAATACATGTCAACAAAACAAATGGTCCCGGTTTTTATCATCTCTAAACAAGCCATTAATGCGCCTACATAAATATCTCTGGGCTTCAATTTCCTTTCAATAGCCCAAACGTCGCTAAGCCAGTCGTATAATTCTTGATCATCCCTATATCCTCTGAGAAGGATCATTGGAGAATGAGTGTGCATATTAATCAATCCCGGCATAACTAATTTGTTGCTACAGTCTATAATTTCATCTACATTGGTATTGATTTCTTTACCAATTTTTTCAATCTTATTTCCGGTTATTAAAATATCAACATTTTTTAGAATTTGTCTATCCTTGTTTTGGGTTATAACTACTTTACAATTTTTGAGGAGCATGTCCATAGAATCTTTAATAATCAAAGCTGTTTTAAAGTTTAGAAATATTGCTATTTTTTGAAGATTTTTCCTGGAAGTATTTTCGCTACCTGTTGGTTCCTTCTACGAGCGAGAAAACTTCACCAATTCGTATTATGCGAATTTGAAGAACCATAACTTTTGCGAAAGAATTTTTAATGTTTCTATGTTAGTTATGCTTATGAAGAATAAAAAATGGATGAAAGGGTTCCTTGGATTTATGGGATTCCTTGGGTTCAATGCCTTCAAAACGGGCGACTATTGGTGGCTACTGTGGTTTGTGTGGTTCCTGTGGTTTTACTATTTTAGATATTTAAGGGAAGGATAGACTTTTGCTCAATTAACGACAAAAATCTTTCTTTACAGATCTCGTAAATATACAAAGTCGCAGAAATTGCCAAATTCAATACTCCGTACTTATCGTTCGTTGGTATCGTTGAAACAACATCGCACAGTTCTAGTTCCTCCTTCGATAACCCTTTACTCTCGCTTCCAAATACTAAGTAGTACCTTCCACTTATTTTTGGCAATTCTGTTATTGGGACAAGCTTGAACCCGTATCTTCTATTGTCAAAGATGCTAATTGTTCCTACCTTCTTCCCTGGAACTTCTTTTAGCGAGTTTACTCTTATAGCGTTATTTAACACGTGCACTCCGCCACTCGCAACCTTTTTCGCACTCGTTACTTCTTGAAACCTTTTCTCATCGCTCACTATTATTAATTTTTCAATTCCGAACGCTGCCATAACTCTTGCTATGGATCCTACGTTTACAGGATTTTTCGGACGAACTAATACTACCCCTTCAACTTCCATTTTGTTGTTTGTATCCTTTCCAGAAAATCAAACTTCTCTCGCTAATCTTTGAACATCATTCGATAAAAAATTTAAATATATCTAAAATATATTCAAGATAATATGAAAAAAATTGACAAATTTGATGTCGAGATTCTAAGAATCTTGATTTTAAACTCTCGAATTCCTTTATCAGAGATAGCGAAAAGAATAAGGAGATCAAAAAGTTTTGTAAAGTATAGAATAGATCGCCTAGAAAAATTGAACGTAATCGTTAGATACGTGGTAGCGGTTAAGTGGAATAAAGTTGGGTTTCACGCTTTTAGAATCCTGGCTAAAGGAGTTGATAAAATAAGAGTTCCAAAAATCCTTGGTCTAAGATGGTACAACGAGTTTTACGGCGGATACGAATTTTTAATGCTGTCCTACGACATGAGAAACGTTCAATACTTAATAAATTACTTGAGAGAAAGGGGATTCGAGACGGATATTATGATAAGAAGCAAGGTCCTGATACCATTTAACTTTCTTGGATCAATGGTGGAGATATTTCCTAGTTGCAATTCCGGGAAGGTGAGCGTTGATAGAAAGTGGTTTTGGAACTTTCTAACGACGTTTGAGAAAAACCTGAGGCAGCCCGTTATAAAGCTCGCTGGGAAGCTAAACACTGATTATCATAAACTTCGAGAGACGATCAAAAACTTCGAGAAAAGTGTTATTCGTGGATATTCTATTATGATAAATCCGAAGTTACTGGGATACAAAAAAGGGATAATTTACGTGAGTGTAAAAAGGAATATGGAGTTTTTAAAAGCGATAAGCAAAGTAAAAAGCAAAATAAACTATTTAGAGAAACTAGTCGGTAAATATGATTATAGACTTGAGATCTATTACAAACACGAGTGGTTCTTGAAAAACGTCGTAAATACCTTAGAAGACACCATTAGAGAAATTTTTGTAATAAAAATAGAATAACATTTTTTATTCTTTAGTTGCCTCCTTGATGTCTTCTTCTAGAACTAAGTATGCTTTAACTTGTTTGTTAACATTTTTTAATATGTATTCTATATTATCGATTTTATCCTCAAATAGGATAATTTCTTTTGCAGGATAACTTCTAATAATTCTGCTTTTCCATTCCTCATCTTTTATAGATAGGTCGCTCCTTGTAATTATTCCATCATACGGAACCTTATACTTTATTAGTAATTCTTCTGTTATTTTTCTGTTATTTTCGGATCTTGCCGTTAGAATAATTATTTTATAACCTATTTCTCTATACTTTTTAAGTATTTCAATTAGTCTAAAATTCGGTGTAGCTTTGTAGTAAAATTCATTAAATGCTTTATCATAAATTTTAGATTTTAATTCTCTCGGAAGTTTTCTTATTTCATCTTTAGTTAATTTTTTTCTTAACATAACTTCTGCAGCTTCTTCTACTGTATGTTTTGTAAAAAATAACGTATCATCAAAATCTACAAAAACTACTTTATCTATTGGTATTTGTCTCAACTCTTGAGACGCGTCAATCCGATTCAAAAGATTATTTGGATCTATGGTCATTTTAAACGAATATTCTAGTTCCATATAGTCTAAAATTGGCATAATGATTTAAAACATTACAATATAAAAAATATTTAAAGGTATTTTAATAATAAAAACAAAAATTTCAGCTTGGGACAAAGATAACTCTTTCACTAAGTTTTCTTTGAAGTCTAAATGGTTTCCTTTTGTTTTATCTTTAATTTC
>CAYXSZ010000085.1:0-2565 GCA_964468425.1 Candidatus Woesearchaeota archaeon
GTTATTATTATTTTCTACAGTTATGTTCCATTTAGCGTTTTTTAGACTTGAATTTAATTTCATACCAACTATCATAAACGATAAATTGTTTGTAGCGTTGAATTTTGCAAGTATGAATCCACTATTATCACCAGCTTTTCTAAAATTTACCTCCGCCAAATTTAAATTAGAAAAGCTTAAATTTTCTTTTTGTAAAATTTCCCATTCCTTTACAACAGGTTGTTCCTTGAATATAGGATCTCCTTTAACAATAACTCTTCCAGTTATGCCAAACCAGTTTATGACAGAAATTACGCTTGCAGATGCTAGAACTGTTAGTAGAAATATCATTAGCAGTTTTTTGTCAAATCTCTTGTATAAACTACTCTTCATTCTATCTCCAACTAGCAAACTTTTATAAAATTTATTCGTTTCAAACAAATCATGAAATATTTATTTACACTATCGCTATGCCTGTTTTTTCTAGGAATTCTGCTTTTATTTTACTTTTATAGCACTCAAAAACCCATAAAGCTCAAAGATTTAGGTAAATACATAGGAGAAACCGTTCTGGTTGAAGGGGATGTGATTTCAAGGTCACTCACCAAAAAGGGAAATTTAAAATTGAAAATAACGGATAACACATCGGAAGCTTGGTTGATAATTTATCCAAAGTTAAACGGAAATTGCAGTCATGTAATGGCAATAGGGAAAGTTTCCGAGTTTATGGGCAACTTTTACATATTCGTGTACAGAGAAAAGGACATCCTTCTGTGCAAAAATGATTGAAATACTGATATCTATCGCTTTGGGAGTGTTGGTAGGTATCTTTACCGGATTGCTTCCCGGCTTGCATCCCAACAACGTTTCAGCAATTTTAATCCCCTTATTACCATTTATGCTGACACGCTTCTCAGTAACGAGTTTGTTGTCGTTCGTTGTCTCGTTGTTCGTCACGCATTCGTTTACTTCGTTCATAGCCTCGGTTATTTTTGGAGTCCCAGAAGAGGCAACGGCGTTATCAGTTCTCCCAGCTCATAGAATGGTTTTGGATGGGAAAGCTTGCGAAGCTGTGTATTTAACGGTTCTTGGTGGTCTACTATCGATAGTCTTCGTTCTAATCTTGTTACCAGCTCTGCTACTCGTTCTAGAACCCTTGTACGAACGTGCAATAAAATTTTTGCCAATGTTTCTAACAATTTTTTTAGTTTATTTCATCTTCATCCAAAAAGATAGAGTAAAGGCTGCGATCATCGTGACTCTATCGGGAATTTTGGGATATTTGGTCCTAAATCTTTATTTCTTAAAATCATATGAAAAGCTTACGGCTATGTTTTCTGGTTTATTCGGAGCTTCATTTATCGTTATTTCGTTATTCAAAAAATCCAGAATTCCTGAACAGGATATAAAAATAGAGGAAAAAGGTTTATACATCAAAGAAAGCTTTTTGGGAACGATTGGGGCGATATTGGCGTCGATTTTTCCTTCGTTAAGCCCTTCGCAGTCCATAACGATCTTGCAGAACTTGTTCAAGGTAAACGGGGTTAAAGAGTTTCTCGTAATGATTGGAGCCCTAACTACTGCGGACATTGTTATTTCGCTCGTTTCCTTGTACTCCTTTGGAAATCCGAGAACGGGCTTGGCGGCGTTCGTGGAATACATCTTTTCAAATTTAAGGTTCGAAACGCTGATGTTCTTGATAGGGGTTACACTAGTATCTACCTCGTTAGCCAGCGTAGCTACAATGTACGTTGCAAGGCACATCATAGAAAAAATACAGAAAGTGAATTACTTTTACTTTAATATACTTATTTTGTTTATTTTAGTTGCAGTTATTTATTATCTTTCTGGATTAGTTGGGATTTTAATTTTTATTACCTCAACGTGCTTGGGTATTATAGCAATTTTATCAGAAGTTAATGTTAGTCTATTAGTAGCTGTTTTGATGGTGCCACTGATCGTTAGCTTTGTTGTTTAGTCATAAGCGAAAAGCGAAGGAGCAGAGCGTTTTGAGAAGGACTATCGTCCCGTAGATGCTCGCAACGATTAGAATTAACAAGATGGTCAAGAGCAAAACGATATTTTTGTCATATGTTCTGGAAGGGTTTTCAGAATCTGGTAAAATTACTGCCGCTAAAATGTAAAACGGTATGAAAACATTCGGAAGCGCAAGAGCCAACAAAATAAACCCCAACCTAACGAGATTTACATCCAAACCAAAGTACTCTGCTATTCCAGAACAAACTCCAGCGATTAATTTATCTTTTCCGCGAGTCAATCTCTTTTCACAGGTCATAGATTAATTAATACATTTTGTGGAATTTATAAGTTTTAAAAGGGTGTAGGAGGAGCAAAGGATCGTCCCGTCTCACAACCTTGAGCAAAAAACCTGAAAGAAATTCTTCTGGGATACGGTTTACAAACCAAAGTTTGTAAAGGTACGCAACTAATAGCTTATCTCTTTGTGTGTTGCAAAGGCGCGATAGCCTTGTAATGCGATGCACAAACCTTATATGAATTATTTTTGGGAACATCAAATGAATATCGGGAAAATAGATTTGCTGAGAATAGGTGTGTTCCTAATAG
>CAYXSZ010000086.1:0-2506 GCA_964468425.1 Candidatus Woesearchaeota archaeon
AGGTATTTTACGAGGGAGACGATAAGGATGAAATTTTAAAACAATGGGAATCGGAAAAGAAAATAAAAGATGATGTTCTCTTGCCTGTTCTCAATTTCGCATTTAAAAAATGCATAGCGAAGGCTATGAATCTCGCAGAAGATTTGAGATTACCGTACCCAATAAGGCTTCCCGAGATACGGTTAAAGGAATGATAAAATTATTTGGCGAGGATTTACATTCTTTTTATTTGGTAAATAAAAGCAAGATTTTAGCGTATTCTTTGCACTACAGGGAAAAAGAAGCCTTAAAACACCTCGAAAAAATAAAAGGATTTCACGAATTGGATGGAGAAATCGTTCAAAATGAAAATCTTGATTCTCAATTTGAAAAGCTCATTTTAGAGAAAATAAAGTATGACAAAAATTACGAACTCGACTTGAGGATGTATAAATACAGCAAGGTGTACGAGTTCTTGATGAATGTTAAAAAGGGACAAGTAACTACCTATTCCAACATTGCAAGGGAAACAAAGCTCAACATTTTCAACGTAATAAGAGCTCTAGCCAACAATCCTTTCATCATTTTAATTCCTTGTCATAGAGTAGTTAGATCCGACGGAAAGCTATCGGGATATACTCCTTTGGGATCTGAATTCAAGCAAAAGTTACTTGAAATAGAAAAATTATCTGATAAGGAGGTTAGGTTTTCTTATAACTTTATCTACAAATCCTTCATTTCCTAAAATATAAAACTCGTCACTATAATCAGGTTTTATAATGTATAATACGCCTGTTTTCTCTTTATTAATTGTACGTTCTATAAATTTCTTTTCATATGAAAACGATTCTTCACCATAATAGACTGTCACCCCTATGTAAGGTACACCATAACAAGAATTCGATTTTTCGAAATTAGCATATTTTGCTCCTATTTCAATTCTAGTAATCCATATATTGTCGGAAAACACGTGCTCGTATACTGTTGGAAAACTGTCATCGCGAATAGTTCCTTTATTTTTAATAACAACTCCTTTTCTATTTACTTCTAGAGTATGGTTATCCCACAAAATTTTATAAATTATATTAGCATCTCTATAACCTCTTACCTTATATTTTACACAAACAAATTTTGATATATCATCGTTATTCCGCTTGATGATTTCATCCAGATTAAGCGAAGCGCGTTTAATTTCACTATCTATTTTATGTACATCTAAAGGTATTCTCTTGAAGTCTACTTTCATAATAATTGTATAGCCATAAATTTTTTATTTTTATCTCTGGTTGGTGGTTATTGCACACTACAAAAATTTTGAGTAACATTATATGTTGTGAGGCTCGAGAAGCCTGAAATACACTGGAATGCTTTGGATGTTTTGGCACACCAAGTTGTAGGGCTGACTATAGACTTTGGAGAAATCTCGATTAACGACGCGTGGAAAACCGTAAAGCGATGTTATGCGTACAAGGATCTAAGCTACGAGAAGTTTCTCCAGGTTCTTGAATTCCTCGAGCAAATCAAGCTAATTCGGGTTCAAGATAGCAAGATAATCAAAACTCGTAAAGGTTTGCTTTATTACATTGAGAACCTTTCGATGATTCCTGATGAAAAGTCATACGATGTCATCGACATCTCAACTCGCTCCAAAATCGGCGTGCTTCACGAAGAGTTTGTTTCGAAGCACGGAACACCTGGAACGATCTTTATAATTCGGGGGCTTCCTTGGAAGATCGAGAAGATCGAGCGAAATAAGGTTTTTGTTAGCCTCGAAAAAGATTTCGAGTCGGCGATACCTTCTTGGGAAGGAGAGCTCCTGCCAGTTCCCTTCGAAATCGCTCAAAAGGCTCAAGAAATTAAAAAGAAGCTAATCTACGAGTTGGAAGAACTTAAAGGACAGGAAAACTTCTTCATTCCAGACCCGAGCGAAGTCGTTATCGAAGGTTACAAAGACTGGATAATAATTCACGCTCCGTTCGGAACGAAGGTCAACGATACGCTTTCTAGGGTGATTTCCTATGAAATTTCGACTCGCTATGGGGTCGTCGTTGGAATCAAGACAGATCCCTACAGGATCTTATTGAAGGTTCACGGAGTGCAAAAGGAAGATGTAAAGAACATTCTAAAATCACTTCCCTTAGAAATCGAGGACGTTCTTCGAAGATCTCTTGAAAATACAGATCTATTTCTTTGGAAGTTCTCTCATGTTGCAAAAAGGTTTGGCGTTATTAGAAAAGACGCTGATTACTCTAAAACGACTCTAAAACGGATCGCGCAGAGCTTAAGGGAATCTCCCGTCTACGAAGAAACGTTCAATGAAATTTTCGTGGAGAAGCTAGATATACGAAGAACAAAGGAAATTATAAAAGCTATAAAGGACGGGGAAATAAAGATTCGGATTGTCAATAGGGAAAGACCGTCTCCGTTAGCCGTTCTCGGGCTGGAACAGGTAGTTTCTGATGTCTTGATCTCGGGAAAATGGCGAGAAACCCTCAAACTCGTTAAAGAGAGATTAGAAAATATGGAA
>CAYXSZ010000087.1:0-3254 GCA_964468425.1 Candidatus Woesearchaeota archaeon
AAAAGAATTTTTCCAACGAAATGAGCTACTGCCTGCATATCTTGAACTTCGCCTCTGGCTATTTTTCTCTGAAGATCTTCCAAATACTCACGAACCTGATCAAATCTTTCCCTATATTCTTTAGATTTTTCTAGTTTTCTCTGAAGCTCTTCAAGTTCCTGATCGTTTAAAACCCTATGATTCTTTAGGTAGTTGTATGCATCTTCTAGTAACCTCTCAGCCTGATACGCAGCCTGCTCGAACGATACGAACTTCGAATATAAAATTCCTATTTCATGGGGTTTAAAGACAGTGAACCTCTCCGCCTCTCGATTTAAGTGAACTGACAAATTGTACACCGCATCAAAAAGTAGACGATTTATTTTATCCAACTTATCCTTAAGAATATAATTATTCATCTCATAAAGATAGTCTACTACTGTTTTTATCTTGGTTTGACCCGTAACGGGGTCGTATGTCTCTTCAGACGAGACTGCATGCACCTCTCCATATCGCAAGTCGGAGCTTGGGGTTACGAAGTAAAGTGTTTTTGCGAAGACCCAAGAAGGTAATTGATTCGGATTTTGAATTTGATTCGCTTGCTGTGGAGTCAAAACACCAAGATCTACAAGTTTTTTCTTTATATCTTCGAAAGCTTGGCGATTTTGGGACAAGTAATTTTTAACTTTTTCTTCCCACTCTTTGTCCCACTCTGCAGAGCGCATTTCTCCAGCGTGAACATTTACCTTGATAGATTCTCCATAGATATTCGCCATTTCCCCAGCGGTTTGAAGAACTGCAAAGAGTTTATGAGCAGATTCCTTTCGAAAACTTTCGTCGTAGTATCTCCCAGTAAAACCTGTAATTTGAAGATCTTGAACAGGGGCATGCAAAGATATTTTAATATTGTTTAATCTAGCAAGTCTAGCTACCTCTTCCCAAAGTTGTTTAGGAACGCTAGCCCAACTCCCTCCTTGTGCATGGGGCGAAAAAGCTATAGTACCCAACTCTACAGCAGTAAAACCTTCTCTAACTTTAGCTTCGAACTCAAAGAGTTGATTAGGATTCATAGGATTCGCCGAAACACCAATTGGTCCTGGATATTTATCTAAAATCCTGATCTTCGGTTCGTCACTCATATTCAATATAATTATTAAGGTTAACAAATAAAAGCTACCAAGCGAGCAGTCCAAAGGTTTTCTTGAATACTTCATAAATCTTCCAACCAGTATCTAAGGTGTCTTTCTTCAAGGTCGACAGAACTTCTTCATACTTGCTCATAACATTCTTTTTCTTGTATTCAATTGAAAATTCCTCCGCCTTTTTAGGGAAAGCTAAAACAAATAGCAAGATTTTTTCGATCGCTTTGTAAATCAGTTCCGTAAACGGAAATACCTTAAAGATGAAAGTCTTACTGCTCTCTTCCTTCGGAGCTTCCTCTTCCTTTTTTTCTTCCTTCTTTTGATTGGCGTCAGGAAGGTACTTTCTAATCCACTCTACTCCTCTAAAAAGATCTGGTTTAACGGATTTAAGCTCATCCATTATTTTTTTATTCCACTTAACATCTTCAGGTCGCATTGGCGAGTATCCTAAAAGTTCCTCCAGCTTTTTGCGAAGGTTCTCGTCGCTCTGAACCTTATCCCAGACTAAAGTTGTACAAACAGCTTCTGCCACTGCCTTAAGAAATTCGTCAGTCATTCCCTGGATGAATAGGAGATCCTGAGCTTCCTCGGTTGCGATTAGATCTTCATATTCTTCTTTAGTTAGTAAGTATGTTCTGAAGAAGAAGTCCGTTCTTCCTAGGAAGGAATACATCGTAGTTCTTCCAGATGAAGTAACCGAGGTGGGCATCGCTCTAAACCTAATTGAAATCTCGTGAACTGGAACGTAAGTTTTGGTTTTCGTCGAATTCGTGGAGTCATCCCAGTATTCGATTGAAGTCTCGCTTCCAGAAGCCAAGAGAGTCAACTCGATTATAGCTGTTTCAAAGACAGTTACGACGTCTGGAGTGTTGTAATCCTTCATCAAGAGCTTTCTAGCGTACCTGAAATACGGTTTGGCGAACTCGGTATACGTTACGAAAGCATTCACCTCGTGAATTAAGTAGGCTCGAAGTATGTCTCTCCTAGCGCGAAGCTCTCTTTCGTAAGGACCCAACCAGTTGTAGAACTCAGCTAGTCTCGACTTTGCAATGCTAATTACTCTCTGATTTATGTAATTTTGTCTTTCAAGCTCGGAAATATCCTTGTTTTGCAGTTCCTCAAATAAAGCTTTCCCGATAATTCCAGAATCCAAAAGAGATTTGAGATGGTCCTTCAACTCGTAGAGCATGAAGACATCTTGAAGGGTATGAAACATATAATCACCCATCGTTAGGCTTCTAATAGAAGCGCCACCCTTTTGAATGTCCACATTGTCTATCCAGAGAGATTTTAAAGCTTTGTAGGCTGCAAGTGCCTTTTGCACATCGTTGCTCTTTAAATCGTCACAAAGCTTGAGTTTACTTTCTATAAGCTTGTATTCGTTAAGAATGGATATTATAGTTCGTGCAAGGGTGTTAATTAATTCCCCAAGCCCCCTTCCTTGGCTTAAAAGAGCAGCTAGTCGCTGTCCCATTTCTCCGAAGAAATAGGATCCGGGAGATCCTCCGAATTGATCCGAAATCTTCTCAACTTTTAGCTTCAAGCCATCTCGGATGAAATCAACTAACCAAAAGTAAAAGGTTTCCAACTTGTATTGGAACTGATCGTAGATCAAGTTTACTTCAAGGAGCTTATGCTTATCTCCTACTTTTTCCGCTCTTAACTCATCCAAGCTAGGCATTTATAAATTTATTCTTTGAAGACTAAAAAGTTGAATGAACACTTTGATCCTGCTGCCTCGAAGGGGTTTTAATGATAACGACCTTCTGAACTTTCTAGAGATTATCAAAGGTAAAACATTTGTTGCAACGAGAGATCGCGAACTTGCTTTCGGAAAACTCGGTACAAAGGTTATTCCAGACTTTTCCTTTGAAGATTTAATTAGATTCAAGACAAATCCATTTGATAAAGTAGTTTTGATCGCGGATGAAGGCTGGAAAGACTTGAACCTTTCAGAAGTTAAAACGATAGTAGCCGGATTCTTTGTTCCTGAAAAGGAGGTAATTGCTATCTCGCTAGCTCCCGTACTCTTAGCGAAGTTTGATTTCCTAGCTGGAAAGATTGTTACATATAACTACGAAGAATTTCCTAAGTACGAAATAATTCTTAGACGAAGTGGAGCAAAGGTTACCA
>CAYXSZ010000088.1:0-7782 GCA_964468425.1 Candidatus Woesearchaeota archaeon
TGGATCTTCTACTCCCCAGACATCATACTTATTATCGGGAATAAGAATTAACCTTCCTATAAATTTTTCAATTTTCGTTAAATCAGAGAAGTCAAACTTTAATTCAGCGATCGCGCTTGCATAGGTGAAGTATCCAAGGGCTACTCGGACAAACAATCGAACCTCGTTGTCCTCGAAAACTAAAGAAGGATTGAATACTGTGATCGGTTTCTTGATAGGATGGTTCTCCAAAATGACATCTTCTGCAACAATCACTTTTATTCTCCTAACGATGTCTCGCGTTTCGTTTGACCTCTGAAGATCGATCGGACACTGCTGGAACATTAAGTAGTTCGGTTCGACAACCGTTATTAAACTTTGCTCAAACTAGTTGTTTAACATTAGAAAGAAGTTTATAATCTTTTACAGCAAAAAGTTATATGATTGTTGTTTACACGCGGAAGTGGAATGTCGTTCGCATTGAAGACGCGATTGTAATCGATATATTCGACTTAGAAAAAGGTTCAGAGTATCAAAACGAGGCTATTAAACACTACAAGGAGCTTGCCGAAGAAGTTAGCAAGGAAAGCGTTTTATTCAGAGATAGGGTTTTTGGTAGGATAACTCACCACATAGACCTCAGAACGGCGAATTTGTGCTATCAACGAATGGGATACAAGTACTTGTTCGTAGTGGACGTATCTAGCTTTTCGTTTTCGTTTCCCACCAAGGAGCTTGGAGATCAAGGCGCTCTTGAAAAGTTGAAAAGTTCAAAGGAAAAAATCAAGTACGTTAGAATCGACGAAGAGAAGGGGCTTCTCGAGGTAGAATGATACTAGTTCACCTTCGAACTAGAAAAAAGTTTTATATCGACAATCCAAAAGATTTTTCTACAAATTTTGGAATTATAAAAAAAGAAGACTTAGAAAAAGCTACTCCGGGATCGATAGTCAGATCTCATTTGGGAGAAGAATTCGTGGTCTTCGAAGACTCGCTTTCTGATATTTTAGACATTGTCAAAAGAGCTCCTCAAATTACACATCCCAAAGACTTTGGACTTTTAGTTTCATTAACAGGTTTGTCTCCGGGATGGAAAGTAGTTGAAGGGGGTACTGGTTCTGGTGTTTTAACCTGCTTTCTAGCAAACATAGTTAAACCCGATGGAAAGGTGTATTCGTATGAAAAAAGAAAGGAGTTTCTACACATTGCTCACAAAAATATTTCGAAGTTAGGATTGACACAGTATGTTGTGTTGAAAAACAAAGATATTCGTAATGGGATAGACGAAAAAAGCGTCGATCTAATAGTATTAGACATTCCAGATCCGTGGAACGCTACAGATCACGCTTGGCACTCTCTAAAGCCAGGAGGATTTCTCGCTATATACTTGCCAAACGTTACTTCGATTTTGAAAACATTAAATAACATTAAAGGTTTTTACTTAGAAGGTATTTACGAGTGTTTCGTGAGAAGGTGGATATATCGTGAAGAAGTTTTGAGACCAGAAAGTACTCAACTTGTTCATACAGAGTTTTTAATCCTGCTACGCAAGATGATGCGTTAATTCACCTTTCGCTAGAAAAGAACTCGTCATAACTCGCGTTTTAACAAAAACTATTAAACCGTAACTGTATTTCCGAAGAACTATACATTCGAAAGTGTTGTAAAGAGATTTGAGATAAGAACTATTATGGACGATTTGTTATTCGGTCCTGCGGGAGTTCCTCATTCCTCTGCGAGGAAGGATACTATAAGTGGAATCCTCGCTACGAGGGATTTGGGTTTAGATTGCATGGAGGTAGAGTTCGTGTATGGAGTTAGGATGAAAGAAAATCTCGCGAGAGAAGCTAGAGAAGTGGCTAGGAACGCTGGAATCGTTTTAACGGCTCACGCTCCATATTACATCAACCTGAACGCAAAAGATCCAAAAAAGCTCGAAAGATCAATAAAAATGCTTTGCGATACTGTAAAAATCGCGAATTTGCTCGGAGCTTGGTCCGTAGTCTTTCACCCGGGCTGGTACATGGGAAAAGGAAAAAAAGAAGCATATAGAACTGTAAAAGAGTCTATTCTAAAAGTTTTAGAATTCATGAGGGAAAGTGGAATTATGCTTTGGCTCCGTCCAGAAACTATGGAACTTGAAAAAAAGTTTGGAAGCGTAGAAGAAGTCATTCAACTATCTGAAGAACTCGAAAATGTTCTACCTTGCATCGATTTCGCGCACATACGTTATAGATACCATCAAAAAAGCGAAAGTTTCTTTAGGAGCATCTTAGAAAAAATCGAAGAGAGATTGGGAAAGGAAGCTCTAAAGAATATGCATATTCACCTTTCAGGAATAAAACTTGATTCTAGAGGGACTCACATTAACTTAAAGGAGTCGGATATGCCTTGGGAGAGTATTCTTAAAATTCTAAAGGAATTTAATGTAAAAGGGGTTGTAATTTCGGAGAGTCCAAATCTGGAGGAGGATGCGATTATGATGAAAGAATATTGGAAAAAGTTAAAGTAACCTTTGAGCCATTCGAACGAATGCCGGTCTTGTTAAGAAAGCTCCGATGAAAGCTCCGATTATAGTCATTATTGCAAAACCTCTGAGCAATCCAAGTCCTGCGAAGATTAACGGGGACATCGCAAACAACATTACGAGGAACGAAGACATTACTATGAATAAAACCTTCCAAACTTTTTTATCTACTTTTAGATCCTTCTTCCCTCTTAGAACTTCCTCAATCGCTATTATCTGATCGTCGACGCCAGTACCTATTGCAATCAAGACTCCAGCGATTGCCGGGAGGTCGAACGTCTGTCCGAGAGCCACGCCGAGCGCAACCGTAATTATTATCTCAATAACCATGTTGATTATAATAAGAAGGGCTGGTTTGAACCTTCTATAGGCTAAATAAACTAGAGCGCAAACAGACAAGAATGCTATCAAACCTGCAGCGAATACGGAAGATAGTATAAATTCTCCTATAGTGGGTGGTATTCTTTCCGTTCTCACTACTTTGAATGTTGTTGGAAGAGATCCGTAAGAGAGGATGGTTGCAAGGTCTTTCATATTTTTCATTGCATTTTCTATAGCTTGTTGTCTAGTATATCCATAGCCAGGTCCAGAGACCATTGCTCTCTCGACAGCTTCTCCCTTAAGACTCGCGGCGATTAGCAACTCATCAACTTTTTTATTGTCTATATACAAAGTCAGAGGCTTGGAGAGGTACGCTTCCCCATTCTTTAAAACAACGGAAAGATTTTTAGTCGCGTTTGCGAATCTCCTTGCAGCTTCTGGAGATACATAAACCGTAAAGTAAAATTTACAAGCCCATTCGCCATTTTTAACTTTCCAACACGACTGTATTCCACCTTCAGGCGCGTAAGTGTGAACAGTCTTGATGTCTTGACCAGTAAACACTGTTACGTTTCCAATTTTGGCTTCGAACTTACCTTGTTTTTTGATAATGTCGATTAAATTTTCTTCTGAACTTGGAAGGTCTATAATAATGTATCCGTGACCCTCCATATCTTGTGAAACTCGAATATCTATAGATTTGAGACCATAAGAGTTCAATCGCTTCTCGATCACGCTTGCGGCGAGTTGGAGTTCCTGAAGCGTTATATTTTGCGCTGGTTTTAAAATAACCCGAGTTCCTCCTGCGAGATCGATTCCTAGTTTGATTAAACTTTCTTCGGTAACCTTAGTTTTAAATAGAAGATTTGTTTTGTTTGCCGGAATTACTATAGGTCCGGAACTCGTGAGAATCGTGAGAGTCTCGTTTTTTATACAGCTATAGAAATCGCTTGGTTGAGAAATTTCGCAGGTTTGTCCGTTAAGATACTTTATAGAATAAATGGTACTCCCGTTCGGAAGAATCGGGCTAGAAATCACTACAACTTTTGCTGAGAGTAGTGCGTAGGCTAGATAAACAGCGCTAGCAATTGCAATTACGATGTACGAGAGAACTACCCAATCCTTGAGCAGCTCCTTCAATTCTTTCATTGATCAATTAAAGAAGTAAGTTGCTTTAAGGCTTTCCTTTGGAATACCCAAGGGTCACGCCCATCGCGATTAGGTGAGCAACGCGAACCGGTTCGGGAATTCTCGAATAAACTGCAGTCTTCTGGATTAGCGCTTTAGCATCCTCATCCGAAATCCCATACTTTTGGTAGTAGGTAGTCCCGTGTCTAGTAACAACTGGCTTAGGCTCCTCTAATTTTTTAACAAGCTTCCATCTTTCTTCCCCATCACGTAGATTAAGCATAGCTTTGCGAAACTCGCTTAGATCTGGCTTTTTACGAATCACAATTATTATCGGTAGTCCTAATTCCTTGTAAACATGTTCGCAATCTATTGTGTTGAATCCGGCAAAGGTTATTCCGTTAAGCATTATTACTCTTAATTGTTTATAGTGGGAAGATCTCTTAATCATTTTGACCAAATTTTCGGAAACGTCCCAACCATCTACCGTTATTCGAGTAGACAGAACGCCGTCTAGTTGCTTGTAACCTCTCATAATTGCTCCGACAAGGATGGTTCTCTTCGACTTCCCCTTCACGAAGTATCCATCATCGACTCCAATAATTCTGATCTCTTCTTTCTCAAACATTAATCCTCGAACTTTATAACATCTGCAACCGTTAGCCCGCTTTTTTCGAACTCTCCTTCTTCGAAAAGAACAACCTTTTTAGTTAATTTAATTTTTAGGAGTTTTTCAATCCTCTTTGCGAGGTCTAAGGTTGGTTTTAGATCTCCCTCTTCAAGTTTTTTATACAAAGATTGCTTTAATCCCAGTCTCTTAGCCATGTCTTCCTGCGTCAATCCAAGTTTTTCCCTCTGCTCTCTTAGAACCCTTCCGAAGTCCTCTATCACTTCCTCATCCTGAATATCCAAGGCGGCTTTAATCGTCTTTTCCACTTTTCTCTTTTGCGATTCGCTTACTGCGCTTCCAAAGCGAGAACAGGCTTCGCATACGTTTAAAACAGCTCCGTCGATCATAACCTTTTTAAGCTTATTCGTTTTTCTTCCACAGATCTCGCAGATCATTTTTTAAGAAATTCTAGTATGTCTTCCTTGTGCTCTAGTATCAAGTAAACTCCGAACACTGCTCCAAAGGAAATCGCTGCGGCGAGAGCGAAGTATCTCAAGATGTCTAAAAATATTTGCGCGTTGATCCCGATGTTTTGTAGCGCCAAAACAAAGAATATATAGATTAAAACACCTTTTACTACTGTTTTAATAGTTTCTTTTTCCTTGATCGTCGTGTTTTCGATTACGTTCTTTACAAACTCGGAAACGTAAAGTCCAAAGATAAACAATCCAATTGACGCGTATATCGACTTCAATCCAAGAACCACAGCTGGAACCACGTCATACCCGAAGATTGAAATTCCCGTAGCTAAAAAATACATGTAGAACCACCATCTCGTGAGCGTAACTAAGATGTTCGTGAGGGACTTCCCGTAAAGAGCGTTCTCTAGCTTATATTGTTTTAACAAATCTTCGATTTCGAGAAATTTATCTAGAATAACTCTAACAAGCGTTCCAGCAATTCTTCCGACAACGTATCCTACAACAATTATAGCTACAAATACTACGAACTTTACAGCAAAAATAGGGATTTGCGAAACGAGTCCAAAGAAGGGCTTGGTTATGTATTCGTAAATGTAATCTTCCATGCTAAATAGGAATTCGTTTAAAGTTTTAAACCTAAGCTGTTTATGGAAGTTAGACCTTGGGGAACTTTTGAGGTTTTATGCAAGAATGAGAAGTTTGTTATCAAAAAGCTGGTTGTTTTTCCGGGAAAGCGAACTAGCCTGCAGTATCATAATCACAGAGAAGAATACTGGATAATTTTAGATGGCTCTGGAAGAATTGTTAAAGGAGACGAAGTTCTTGGAGTTAAAAAAGGAGATTTCGTAAAAATCGAGAAAGGAGAAAAGCATAGAATCGAGAATAACGGGAGTAACGATCTGGTTATCTTGGAAGTCTGGGTTGGGGATGTTTTAGACGAAAACGATATTGTTAGACTCGAAGACGATTACGGTAGAACTTAAAAATATTTTATTTTTGATAAGATTAATTGAGGGCCCGTAGCTCAGCGGTGAGAGCGCCCGCCTGATAAGCGGGAGGTCCGGGGTTCGAATCCCCGCGGGCCCACTAAGAGTTCTTTAGAGCTTCGTAAAGCTTTTCATCGGAAAATATTCCCTTCTCCAAAAGAACATTCTTAGTTACGTTTCCCTTTTCAACGTCCCTGTAATGTACAACAAAATAAGGTAAATTTGTATCGATCTCTTTTTCAATCATGCAAATTTTGTCAAAATAAACTACAGAAATGTTGTTTACCTTTACTACATTGCTCTGTAGGCAATAATCTGTCCCTTCGAACCTGACGCACAGCAGGAACTTCCTGTCATAAAAGACCCCATTAAAAATCGAGGTTAGATTATCCACGGCGTCCTGAACGTAAGCGGGAGCTAGCTTGCAAGATGTTGGGTGAAAAGCGAAGCTTTTACTGTGTTTCGGGAGGACTGCATTTGCCTTGGTAGAGCTAATAAAGGATGCTCGCTTGCTTGAACAAAAGAAGTAAATTCCAAGCGCAAGTATGCAGAAAACTAAGAATACTATAAGATCTCGCCTCCTCATTGTAACGAGCTTAGTTAAAAAGTTTATAACACTTCCTGATTAATTTAAAAATGATGACGGATCAACGAACTGAGGGGTGAAGGAGGATAGCGGTAGCTGATTATTCGATTTTCAAGGGTCTTTGCTCGAATAGAGCAAGCGCTATCTTCCTTCTCGCTGAATTTAAGAGTCTTGAAACTTTTGGTCTGGAAATGCAAAGTCTAAGCGAAACCTCTTCTTGCGAAAGCCCTTCAAAGTCTATCATCTTCAAGACAATAAGCTCTTCTTGACTGATAAAAATGGGCTCTGGGTTTGAAACTGGAACGGGGATTATTTGTTCTATCTCTAATTTTTTAGGTATTTTACAAGGAACTGGCTTCCTTCCCCTTCTTCGACATCTAAATCTCATACTCTTCGAGCTCTCCTCTCTTAGCGAGCAATGCAGCCTCTTTTACAGTTATTCCTCGCGCAACTAAAGTTTTTACGCCCAAACTTCTTAAAACTTCGTAGGAACCCCTTCCATATCTTCCAGAGATAAACGCTTCTATTCTCTTAGAAGCTACCAATTCAGTTAAAAAGGGACCTCTAGGTGCTACGTTATCAAAAACTTCCCAGGATTTTATTTCTCCGTTTTCAACATTCAAAACGATGATATACTTTGCAAATCCAAGACCAGGACTAACGAAGTCTTCCAATTTACTTCCGAGCGAAGCAACCGCGACGATCATAAAATGATACTTTGTTAAATTATTTATAAAATTTTCTACAAAAAGTTTATATATTTCTGAGCATATGTTCATATATGCCGGGACCTTGCATGTGGCTATACCTAAAGGAAAAGGGAATAGACATAGACCTAAAGAAGTGGTTTGAGCTAAGAGCTAAACTTGGGTTTGGGTTTGGAAAGGGTGGAGGACGAGGAAGAGGGCGAAGAATGGGTTGGAGAATAATAGAGCTCCTAGAGAAGGAGGGCTCTCGAGGCTCCCAATAGGTTTTATTTTTTAAACTTTCCAATCTATTTTTGGTTTTCCTTTACAGAATATAAAGCTAAGTAATAGATAGAAGTGAAGTACGGCGAGAATAGGTGCAGTTATTATTACAAATAATATTGTTTGAAAAATACTTATACGCGCGTCTAAGTACATTGAAAGCACTTTCAACTCTACTATAGAAAGAGCTGTATA
>CAYXSZ010000089.1:0-3099 GCA_964468425.1 Candidatus Woesearchaeota archaeon
CAGGTTAGAAAAATCCTTTCTCAAACCCTTAATTGATAGAGTTTACCGGCTCCGAAGCGATTATTTTTAAGCGAAAGTACTTAGTCATTTCAGACCTCCACATCGGAATCGAAAAAGAGTATCTTCTCAAAGGAATTAACATTCCACCGCAAACTGAAAAGCTCATCGAAAAAATAATAACTATTCGAGACGAGTTTAGAGCTGATAGGTTGATCATCCTTGGAGATTTTAAGCACAACATTCCAAGAACTAGTAAAATAGAAGAAAGGGAGATTCCAAAAGCTCTAGAGCTCCTCTCCAGCGAATTCTCAAAGATATACATCACTAAGGGTAATCACGACGGAAACCTAGAATCTTTTGTTACTTCTAAAAAAATAAGAGTCTTAAAGGCTCTGAAGATAGGAAGTTGCGTATTTACACACGGACACGCGAGAACGAACCTTTCTGGCAGTCTTTATGTAATTGGACACCACCACTTCGCCTTAAGAATTCAAACCTCTATTGGAGAACCAATCTACGAAAAAGTATTTGTTTTAGGAAATACTAAATATTACTCAGTTTTGATTCTCCCTGCATTTTCGGATCTAGTGGGTTTTTGGGATGTAAATTCATTTCACGGTCCAATTGCTAAGAAAATAAAAAGCTTTAGTGTACTTAGCTTGGATGGAACCATTCTACTCGAAAATAAACTTGAATAAACGAATTTTAGACTTATTTTATTCAAGATTCGAGGACTTCAATGATGTGCAAAGGTTAGCTATACCTGAAATTTTAAATGGAAAAAATACACTAGTTATAGCGCCAACCGGAACGGGAAAAACAGAGTGCGCCCTCCTTCCAATTTTACATCACTTAGTGGAATCAAAAGATAAGGGAATTCACGCTCTGTACATTACACCTCTAAGAGCCCTGAACCGAGATTTGCTGAATCGAATTGAGTGGTGGTGCGAGAACCTAGAAATTCCCGTAGCAGTTCGACACGGAGATACTTCTTCATCGGAACGAGCAAAGCAATCTAGATCCCCTCCAAAGTTCTTGATCACCACTCCAGAAACTCTTCAGGCACTTTTTACTGGAAAGAGGCTCCGAGAACATCTAAAAACCGTGAAGTACGTAATAATCGACGAGCTTCACGAGCTTCTAGACAGTAAGAGAGGAGTGCAACTCGCTTTATCTCTAGAACGCTTAGTAAATATCTCTGGAGACTTCCAAAGAGTAGCTCTTTCAGCAACAATAGGAGATCCCGAAGAAGCTGCGAGATTTATTTTTGGAAATCGGAATTACAAGATTATTAGTTGGTACAAAGAAAAGAAGTACGAAATTGAAGTGCTTTATCCAAAAATCGAAAAAGTTGATGAAGAATTAAGTAAGAAGCTGGGTTGGAATCCAAAGGTCTCTTGGTCTGTTAGAAAGATCAAAGACATACTAGATAGAAATAGAACAGCTATTATTTTTGTTAACACTCGAGAAATGGCAGAACTTTTGGTATCTCGATTTAAAAATCTATTTCCTGATTATCCAATTGAAATTCACCATAGTTCACTTTCAAGAGAAATTCGTGAGCGAAACGAAAAGCTATTAAGAGAAGGAATCTTGAAAGCTATCGTAGCTACGAGCTCTTTAGAATTGGGTATCGATATAGGTCACGTAGATGTTGTGATTCAGTACATGTCTCCCAGACAAGCTTGCAGATTGCTACAGCGAGTCGGAAGAGCAGGGCACAAGTTGAAGGAAGTCTCTAAAGGGGTTATTATAACGCTAGATCCCGATGATTACGCGGAAAGTCTCGCGGTGCGAGAATGCGTTATGAATTATAAGGATTAACTTTCAAAAAGTAGCTATGTTGGAAGGGTACTTAGATAAAAACTTCAGGGTTTGGCAACTTTGGAGGGAAAAGAAAATCGTGTCTTCTCTAACTTACCAGAATGGTGAGTTAGTTAAAAAAATAAACACAGAATCATCCGGAACCGCTGTAAGAATAAATGGAATATACTACTACTCGACGAACCAAGGAGAAGAAGAATTGATCAAACAAATAAAACCGGGAAACGAATTTAAATCGATTCGCCTTTCAGATACTAAAGGAGAGTTTAAGATAAAATACGATGTCGATCTCGAAGAACTCGCTAAGGAAATCGTATATTTTCTAAGGGATAAAGATGTAAAATATGAATTTAGAGTTTTTCGTTGGATCCGTGAAACAGAATTCGTTAATTCGATCGGAGCAGAAGTTCGACAAACTCTCACCTACAATGGATACATAATATCTCTCGTCAAAAAGGAAGCTGGGAAAATTGCAGAAACTATAGTTAAGGAATATAGATGCACTAAACCTGTTGAAGTATTATTCGACAAGCTCGAAGAAAAACTAGAAATCTTAAACAATCTTATTCGAGCGAAGGCTGTTAAGCCAGAAGTAACAAACTTGGTTCTTGATCCAGAAATAACCGATTTACTCGTTCACGAAGCCTTCGGTCATGCTCTAGAGATGGATCATATCTGTATGAACGAATCTGTGTTTTCCAACCAAAGACCTTTTTTAGGAGAGCAAGTATCTATTTATGAAAATCCCTTAGAAGCTACTTGGGGTTTCTACAAGTTTGATGATGAAGGTTTTCCTGCTAAGAAAAAAGCTTTAATCGAAAACGGAGAAATAAAGGGCTTCATTGAAGACGGTAAATACGGAGAAGGAGGATGGGGAAGAAAGGAAGGTATTCATAATCATCCGTTGCCGCGCATGTCTTGTACGGTTTTAGAACCTGGGAACTATACCAAAGAGGAGCTCATAGAGGAAGCTAAAAATGGATATTTACTTTGCGACTTTATGGGTGGAGAGGTTAATCCCAAGAAAGGAAACTTCATGTTTAGCTCAGGATACTCTTATAAAGTAGAAAACGGAGAGGTAACCGAAATATGTAAAGGAATAGCCTTTGGAGGAAACTTGTTAACCATTGGAAAGAAAATTGTAGGAAAATCGAAGGAAGTCGGGGAGTCTATGGGGGTATGTGGTAAAAAAGGTCAGCGTGTTCCAGTATCATCAATATGTCCTTATGTTTTATTAAAGGATATAAGAGTATAATCCACAAACAAGAGATGAGA
>CAYXSZ010000090.1:0-4848 GCA_964468425.1 Candidatus Woesearchaeota archaeon
GTTTCCAGTGATTTGCTTTTGTATTATTATATCCTTTCCGGGAAATTTATGCTTTAACTGATCTACCACGCGTTGAAGATGATCATAGCTAAAAACATCTTTTACCACAGCTCCTTTCTCTGATTTATGGTTCAGATCGGCTTTAACAACGACAGGAAATTGTATGTTCGTTGGAAAATCGTTTATCCAATACTCTGGTACTGGGATTTCATAGCGTTTTAGAAGTTCTAATCCTTCCTTTAACATCTTTCTTTTAGTTTAGAAAGAATCCAAAAAGCCTTTGCAGCCTGAATTGGACTTTCAAATACTGGAACCAGCTCGTCCAAAGCTTCTGCGAGCGTTTTAGCATAGAGACCTCCATAGATTACGAATATTACAGGCTTTTGCTTATTGAACGCTCTTTTAAAAAGATTTATGAAGTTTTGCGTGTACCAGGGAAGTTGCGGAAGTAGTATTGCAAGAATTCCGTCGAAGTAATCATCATTTAGAATTATTTTTAGTCCCTCTACGTATTGTTCTTCACTAGCCTGCGCAGTTGTGTCTATAGGGTTGTGGAACGATGCGAAGTTGGGTAGAACCTTTGACAATTTTTGTTTCAAATTATCGGGAGTTTCTGGAATTTCCAGTCCAAGAGACTCGAGAGCATCGGTTGCTAAAACACCTTCTCCCCCTCCATTGGTATATATGCAAACTTTCATAATTTAATAGTAGTACGATAGCGTTTTAAGGTAAATTAGCAGATCTTCCATGTTCCTAGCTTCGATTAAGCCACACTGTCTGAATGCGTTCAAATAGACCTCGTAATCTCCTGCCATCGACGCTGTATGAGAACTAACTGCGAGCTTTCCTCTTTTACTTTTTCCTGCCTTAAGAACAACGATTGGTTTATCCATTTCTTTACATAGCTTTACGAATTCTCTTCCTCTCCCAGGTTTTAGTCCCTCCATGTAAATAAAAACGATTTTTGTATTTTCGTCTTCTTCAAGGAGCTTTAGAACATCCACTTCGTCTAAATCTATTTTATTTCCATAGGAAATGATCTTTGAGACTCCGATGTCGTGAAGGGCGAGCCACTCCATCAAAGCTAAAGCTATAGCCCCGGATTGTGATATAACTGCTATAGATCCCCTTGGAGGTCGTGGAACTCGCGATTCTTCTACAAAGAAAGTATCTACTCCCGAATATGGATCGTATAAACCCATTCCGTTTGGTCCGATTACTCTGAGACCGGAATCCTTTATATATTCCAGTATCTTTTCCTCAAGCTTTCTTCCCTCTTCTCCAGTTTCGGAAAAGCCGGCGGAAATTATTACAGCCAATTTAACATTTTTTTCCACAGAATCCTTGATTATGTCGGGCACGCACTTCGCGGGAACCGATACAACAACCAGGTCAACTTCTTCTGGAATATCCTTAACTGACGGGTAACATTTAATCCCCAGAACTTCTGAATAGTTTGGATTCACTGCAAAAAGCTTACCTTTGAATCTATTTTTGAAGTTTTTTAGGATAATGTTTCCAGCTTTTCCTTCTTTTGGACTAGCTCCCACTATAGCTGCAGATCGTACATCGAACAGGTTCATATCCATTTAAAGGTTTCATCACTAAAATAATTTTTTATGAAGATAGGTCTAGCAGCGAAGGAACGTTCGTTTAAGAAAGCCTTTACAATCATCGGTCTAGGCGTGGGCTTCGCTTTGTGGTATCTAGTTAACTCTGTTTTCATATTTGTGGCTTCGCTATTCATTTTTATGGGGATCGGAATGTTGATAGATATTTTATACTACAATAAAGATGAAGAAAAAAGTTCATAGCTTTGCTATAAACCACGATTATATAAAATTATTTGTTATTTTTTATGTATCTGCCTCCGCGCTAATTGCAATATTTCTTGGAATGTTTTATTTCATGCTATGGATTCTGTTCCATTTAGTCTTAGAGATATACAAGAGATATCATTTGTTCAAGCGCCTCACAATCGAAGATTTTTTGATCGCGCTCCAGCACTGTAGAGTAGATCTAATGTTTTTATTTTTGGGTATTTCGGTAGAGATGCTCACCCATTTTTCGTTTTCATTGACTGCCGGTAAAATAGTTAACCTTGTAAAGGCAGAAAAGAGCGGTTATGTCATTTTAGAGGAAAGTAGCTTACTCCGAGCACTTCGCGTACTTCCAAGAGTTCTTGGAACTGCTAAGGCAAGTAAAAGTGTTGCAAAAATTGCAGAGGAAGTTTTTATAGATAAAAAGTATGTTGAGAAGGAAAAATTAGTTTTAGAAAAATGGGATATAGTTGTAATAGCTATTTCCATGACTTCTCTTTTAATCGCGTTTGTATATCCATTACTACATGGCGCAACCCTCGAAGAAGTTGTAAAATCATTCATAGAAGTGATTTCCCCTTAAAAAGGTTTAATACACAAGTTGTTAAATGGAAAAGGGCAAAATAGCTTCAGCGATTTTGCTAATTGCTTGCGGTTTGTTAGCATACCAATACTACGCACTACTAACCCAGATCAAGGATCTAAAGATCCAGTTAGCAAGCTTACAATGTAAACTAAACACCACAATCTACGAAAAGCGCGTTTTAGAGTCCGAATTATCTAAATATAAGGTAGAGTTATCTACTTTGCAAGCCGAGGTGGATACTTTGAGAAACACCTTAAAAACCATAGAAATGCATCAAAAGCTCAACAACAAGGTTTCTGATTGGTTGTATCAGAACTTCTACTATAACTTCTCGAGCGCGCGCTTCATAAACAGAGTAGCTGAACTATGTATACAAAAAGATAAAATAAATCTGCCGTGCGCTGTTAATGTAATTCAAAAAGAATATGGGTTCCATTATGAAAATGATACAGAAGATACTTTAAAAGGTGTTGACCAGTTTATAAGAGACAAGGGAGGTGATTGTGAAGACTGGGCTTTGTTTACAGCAGCACTAACAAACTACTTCATCAGAGAATATCCTAACAAATTATTAGAGCTATATATTCCGAAAGAAGGAAGTTCGTTCACTTTATACATAGAAAACAACGAAAGACATTACTATAAAAACTGCGCGGAATACTCTCTCAATATATCCAGATACTATCCTAGCATACTCTGTTATAAGGAAGGAAAAGTTGGTCACTGCATAGTTGGATTTTCTAAAGAGTATTTAACTCCAGAGAACCTCTATTCAGAGAGAACATATCTCATAGAGTCGCAGACAGGACAATATCTCGGAACTTTATCCAACTTCACGCACGAGATATACATAATAGCGAATCCTAGAGGCTTGTTCGTTAAGCGTTGGAGTTGGTGGATTTAATTGCTTTTTGCACAACAAAACACAATGGAACTCGAGGAGTATATCCAAAAGATAATTGAGTTTGGAAAAAAGGAAAAAGCCTTGATAAACCCAATTATCTTAGAGCTAGTTATTAAAAACGAGTTTAAGTGTATTTGTAAGCTGAATATACAGTGTCCTTGCGAAGAAGCCCCAAAAGAGCTAAAAAAGAATGGAAAATGCTACTGTGGACTTTTTGTTAGGAAATGAAGGTCCTTCTTACGGGCTTTGGTCCTTTTTTGAGTATTTCTAGAAATCCTTCGTGGGAAGCCGTTAAACTAGTCAATGGTATAGATGGAGTTGAAATTGTTAAAGAGTGCTTACCAGTTAGCTTTAAGGGTGCTAAAAATAAATTAGAAGAGTTAATTCCAAATTTAAAACCAGATATAATTGTTTTGACAGGAGTTTCATCTCTATTCGGGTGCTTAGTGCTCACAGCTTCTGCAATAAATATAATGGATTCTGAACACCCAGACAACGACGGATACATTCCCAACTGGGAGAATATCTATGAAAATGCGCCTATAGCCTATCTAGCTAAAGCTCCGCTAAAGAAAATTCGCGATACTCTTAGACAAAATGGCATCCCCACTCTTATTCTAAATTCTATAGATTTTTATGTGTGCAATACAGCATTTTACACGGCTCTTCACCTAACTAGGAGAGACGATTCTAAAGTGTGTTTCATACACGTTCCTATGGCATCTGAGTTTAGCCTGAATAAAATATCCCCCAATCTTCCCTTAGAGACTATAAAAAGAGGTATAGAGCTTACTATAAAGGTTTTATTAGACTCCGATTAGGTTCGGATTTATTGTGTATATCCACTAGATATCAGTAATTACATTTTTATGCAAAAGTTAACACGAAGTTAACGTTAATTAACGTTAACACATGTTAACCTTGTTACTGTGGCGTTAACACTATGTTAACTTCGTGTTAAGTCTAATGCTTCTAGCTTTGAAGAATACTCGCGAGCTAAGTCCTCATATTCTGCGGGTTTTGGGACATTGAAGTTAAATAGCGATTGAGAATGTTTTATATGCTCCTTTACAATGCCTTTTACTCTGGCATCGTCGTCGTATCCTAGTTGAAGAGCGGCGTGTCTTATGTTTTGAAGAGTCGAAGCGTACATTTTTTCAAATTTATTGTAATGTGGAAGAGTAAGTATCCCTTCCATATCTGTAAATACTGGATTTTTGTCCCAAATACCAACTTGCTTGGGTGACAAGTCAAGAGGTATGAACCTATATTGTGTAAAGTATGTGAATAATTTTTCAGCAGATTCGCGGAAATCTATGTCTTCCATCAGGGTGAGAAATGGTCTAGCATATACGACGCTTTCGCGAGAAGCTTCAACTACAAAAGTAGGTGGTAATAGAAATATACCTTTTTCTAAACCTAACTTAAGCAAAATCCCGATAGATTGGTGTCCATCGTATAAACCATAGGAACCGTTTTTTAGATTCACAGGAGGAACTCCCTCCTTTATAGATCTAGGGTCAATTTTCTTTATTATC
>CAYXSZ010000091.1:0-5669 GCA_964468425.1 Candidatus Woesearchaeota archaeon
GAATCCTCCGAACGATCCAAAAGTCTCTTGCAATGACTAAAATTCCTAGCATTACGATCCATGGAAGTATTGACCAGCCAATGCTTACTAAAATGTACACTGCAGACTTCGCAGACGCTTGGGGATTAGCCGCAATCGATAGAACGCCAAAGATGACTAATATAACGATAAACGAGATTATCGCTATTAGAACATCCTCCAAAATCACCTCTAAACGCTCCATCGTTCTTCGAACCTTTTTAACCTGTTGCTCGACCATTAACTTTTAATAGGTTTCTAGGAATAAAAAGTTTTATTGTTCGTTTTTTCCGATTTCATCCATTAAGTCTGCAAAGCTCTTTAAGAAATTCTTAGTTTTATCCTTTAAAGATGGTGTTCCTTGTTGATCAGATTCAGCTGTGAGCCATTTGTACAGTATGTAAAACGCCACGAGGAGAACTACGAATACTATTAAACCAGTGTTGAAAAGAAGGTCGTAAATGAACTTCATGAAATCAAAAGACATAGTTCCCGCTTGCTCTGGATTGGACATGTACGCGTAAAGGGCTGCGATCAGAACGGTTAATCCTAGAACTCCGCTAGCAGCATTCCTCCAAGTTTCTCCAACACTATCCCCACTTCCTCCCCAAAATAGCGCGACAACCATCAAGACGAGTAGAAGAGCTAGCATTTCGTAGAAAAACATCGCAAAGAATCTCTGAGTAAACAAAATAGTACCTATGTTCGCGATGTAGTACATGCTAAATCCAAAGGCAACCACTGCGGCGATTCTTTCATGTTTTCCAAACAAGTTAACCTTTCTCAAGAGACCGTAACTCAGGGAAAATATCACTAAAAATGGTCCAAATAGTGTGGATATTCCATAATCGTTCAAAAGGTGCATGAAGAATGAGAATGAAATCTCGAAGGTCATGGGATTTTAGGAATTTTGATTTTCTCCGCCTTTGCCGATCCACCACAGCAACACGAAGAACATTATTATTATTACTACGATACCTATTAAATCTGTTAGCACTCCGTGAAGGGCTGTTACTATATCAGAGACAGGACTTCCACTAACACCAACTCCTTCTGCAGCTAAGATAATTATCACTAAAAGAGCTATTAAATATATAAAACCTTTCATGTATCCCTGCATCTTAGAAGGCATTACCAAAAGTGCCATCGCAACAGCGAACAGGAACAGCGCAAGGATGAAAACTGTGGCATTTGGAATTAGGAACAGTAACCATTTGATCAATTCCTGATGCGCTATCGCCATCAACGCGAATCCGAATGAGAACAAAGCATGAAGCTTTTTACCTGTTTTATCGTTATTGTCTTTGGTAAGTAGTCCGCTAGACTCCAAGAGCAAGAAGATTAACGAGTAAATCAAGATAAATGGAATAAATATGGAAAAAACCCCAATGTTCGCGAATTGCTGGATAGCAGTTTCGTAAAGAGTCATTGTTGAGTACTATTATTACTCTGTTCTCGCCGTTTTTCCTTAGGCTCTCTCACGGTCCACCAGACTATCAATCCAAAGAAAGCTAGGATTATAGCTGCTTCTACAATCTCTTTATTTTCATCAAGAAACGATTGCCAATCGATGCCAGTTCCTCCACCAGACAAGAATCCAAAGTAGTTCAGGAGCACTAAAATGAATATTATTGAAGCTGGAATAGCTAAAAACTTTTTGTATTTAGTATAAAGGGTATCTTGACCTGTAACTGCACCTTCTGGGAGGGTGAAAGCTGCGATTACAATGATTAAACAAACCACTATTAAAATGAATAAGGCGAAGAGGGGTACTATGTTTCGAATGTTTGTAACAGCTTGATAGGATCCTATTACGAGAGAAGCAACTGAAAGAGCTACTAAAGATGATAAAGTTCTTGCGTTTTTCGCAGCTTCCTTGTTTGATGTATCAAATGGATTTCCAAAAATTTGAGTTCGAAGAAGAATTCCAAAGGTTATAGCATAAACAAGTATCCACGGAAGTATTATGTTAAAAAATCCAAACTTGTCCAGAAGTGCGAGCATTCCTTCGTAAACTGTAACCATATTACTTAATTAGTCTGTGAAGGTATAAAAATAATTACTCTTCGATGATCTCGAGAACGATGGCTCCGCTCGGACAAGACCTCGCAGCTTTGAGAACTAGTTCGCGCTCTTCTTCGTTATCGACAACCTTCTTTAATTCCTTCGCCTTGTCTCCATCTAATCTAAACAATTTATCAGAAATTAGAACGCAAGCTCCGCATCCAATGCACTTATCTTTATCAACGTAAAAAAAGACTTTCACGGAGAGGATTATTCCTCTATTTCGATAGCCCCAACGGGGCAAGCTTCCTTAGCCTCTTTTACCTTCTCGAGAAGCTCTCCCTCCACATCTTCTACCTTAACTGAAGATTTATTAGATGAATCTAGCTCGAAAACTTCTGGAGCGAGCGCGACACAAGCACCACACCCTACACACTTTTCCTTATCAACTCGTACCTTCGCCATAATTATTATTGAGTATCGCAAACCTTTAAGTTATATTCGTTTTTCGCAAAACACTACTTACAGCTCGTCTAACTTTGTTATAAACATCCCACCAATCATCGAGCCAAATGTAGCTCGGAACCAAGTGAAGAAACTTTCTGTGAACAACGGAAATTACATTGCAATTTTCTTTCAGGATTTTCTCGACAAGTTCTTTGAACTTATCTGAGTAGAACTCCATCGGACCGATCTCGTCAAGGACCAAGATTTTATCTTTTCGAAAATCTTTTAAAAACCTCTCAGAGAACCTGTCCAAAACGTCTTTCCGAACAAAGTATTTTCCGACTCTATAAGGAGTTCTCAGCTCTTCGTGAGCTAAAATCTCGTTTTCTCCCCATGTTGAAACAATCCTGAAACCAGATCTTTTTTTGTTTTCTTTAATCTCTTCAACCCAAAATCCGAAAAAGTTGTCTAGCCCAAACTCGCTTATTAATTTTTTAATTATGGTAGTTTTTCCCATTCGCGGCATGCCCGATATGAAGATCTTCATAAGAGTATTATCGTACGATGAAGCATATATTTGTATTCAACGCTGCGCACAGGCTGGTGAAGAGCATCTTTTTCTGAAAAATAAATTTACAACAGTTAAATTCTGTTTTTGGAACACATTCAAGCGAAAGCTATTCTATACTGCGAAAACATAAGTGAAATCTCAGTTAAAGTAGACTATCAAGAACTCCTGGTAACGGTTTTAAATATTATTTACGAGCAAACCATTGCTTTTTCAAGTAAGCGCAGCATTATTATGTATCTCTGTGCTTAGCAAGTAAAAATAGATTTCAAAACCAGGTTACTTTCGTTAATGAAGGCTCTAAAGTTAGTGGAGTAAAAATCACTAACCCGTATTACAAGATCAGCGATCCCTTTAAAGATAGATTCGAGGAAGACCTTTAATGGTACTTAGGCGGCTCACGAGTTTATTATTCATAAAAAGATATTTTAAATATCAACTTTATGATCTACGTTCGAGTCACGGATCTCAACGACTACTTGTTTTGTCCCCGGAAGGTTTATTTAAAGAGAGTTCTTGGTTTGAAGGAAGAAAGAGGCTTCGAAGCGATCTTTGGAAGCCTGATTCACGAGATATTCGATAGACTTAACGAATGCGAAGAAGAGATTGTTTATCAAATCGACGATGATTACCCCTTCGATTACATCCTCAACCTCTATGAAGATACAGCCATTTCGATTGCGAATGAGGTGATAAACAATTTCTCGGAAGAGATCAAGGAACTTCAAGTAGATCGAGATTACTTGCTCCTCAAGATCAAAAAGCACATTAGTGAGGAACTTTGGGAGCGTGCTAAAAATGTTTACGACGCCATCCAACGCTACAATGAGTATGGATTATTATTGTGGGATAAACTCGAACCCAAGATATATTCGGAGCTCGAACTTTTATCAGACACTCTAAAAATGGTTGGGAGAATTGATAGAGCCGAATTCTACTCTGAAAGGATAGTACCAGTTGAAATCAAATCTGGAAGGTTTTCCAAGAGTCATTTGCTGCAACTTCACGCCTACGCGCTTCTCTTGAAGCAAAACTATCCAAAGTATCACATAGACTGGGGAGTTATATACTACACTAGTTCCAAGCGTAAGAAGGAGGTAAAATTCTCTAACAAGCTCTACGACAAAGTAATATCGCTTCGCGACGAGATTTTAAAGATCATAGAATCCGAAACGGACCCAGGTCCTTGCTCGAATTTCAACAAATGTAAAAAATGCGCTCTTCGGGAGTACTGCAAGAAGTTAAATACTTCAAAAAACTAAGAACTTTATGGAGGTTGAAGGAAGAGTGGAAGCTGTAAGCTACAAGAACAAGGGAATCAAGGTCAACGGAAGATGGTACAATGTTCCAGAAGACATGTTGAAACAGATTCAAAAGAATCATCGAGTAAAGCTCTTCATAGATGACTTTGGAAATGTCCTCGAGGTGGAAGTTCTGGGTTACGAAGAGCAAATCGACAAGGATCTCAAAATCGAAGCCTTGAGAGCGTCGATAGAAATTTTAAAGCTAAACTTTCAGTTTGGACATCCCTACGATTTAGTTCCAGCTTCAGAGCTAAAAAATTTCGAGAAGCAAGTCGATACTTCATTAAAACTTCTTGAAAAAACGTACAAACGGGTACTTAAATTGATAAAATGAAAATAGAACTTGATGTTCGCTTGTCTCCCTTCGAAAATGCCGCGAAGTACTACGAAAAGGCTAAAAAGCTCAAACAAAAGTTGGAGAGTCTAAAGCTCCAAATTGAGGAGACCAAGAAAAAGTTAGAAAATGTAAATCTAGAAATAGAGAAAGAAAGAAAAAAACTTGAGAAAAAGAGAAGGGTAAAATGGTATGAAAAGTTTAGATGGTTTTTTACCTCAAATAACTTTTTATTGGTTGCCGGAAAAGACGCTAGCTCGAATGAAGTCTTAATTAGAAAGTACCTTGAAAAAAACGATTTAGTCTTTCACGCAGATATAAAGGGTTCTCCTTTTGGAATTCTCAAAAATGGGAAAGATGCTAACGAGGTAGACATAAAAGAGGCAGCTCAATTCGTAGCTAGTTATTCAAGGGCGTGGAAACAAAAGCTAGGAGCGATCGAAGTTTATTACATATATCCCGACCAAGTTTCCAAAAGAGCTCCAGCGGGAGAGTACTTACCGAGAGGATCTTTTATGATTTACGGAGAGAAAAATTATGTGACAATGGAGCTAAAAGTTGCTATTGGGGTAGATCAAGAAGGAAACGTAATCCCAGGAGTTCCTTCGTCCGTAGAACGAAAATCTAAGAAATATGTTATCTTAATTCCAGGGGATATCAGACCAAGCGAAATAGCCAAGGAGATTTCAAAATTTCTCGAAGCGGATTTAGAAGATATTCAAAGGTTCGTTCCTGGAGAAGCCCGGATTATTTCAAAGATCGATAAGCTTATAAATGCAAAGTTATGATTCATCGTTAGTAGTCAAAATTCTATACGCGTTGGCAAATACAACCGAAAATTTTTTAAATACCTACACCAAATAGTAGTGTATGGTGTCCCTCAGAAAGATCCTACCCCTTGTAGGTATAGTAGCATTGTTAGCTAGCGTCTTTGCACAAACAGAGCCAACGGTGAGTTTAAAGTTCGTAGAATATCCACAATACATTACTCCTA
>CAYXSZ010000092.1:0-5824 GCA_964468425.1 Candidatus Woesearchaeota archaeon
CGGGAACTCGCGAGACAACACCTCTTCGGCTTCGTTTTTTGAAATCTGTGAAACTTGATCTACTATCTCTCTAATCTCGGGAATTATCTCCTTGACTTGTTTTTTGACTTCTGGAATCTCCGCAACGACTTTAGCCACTACGGACTTAAAATCTACCTTATCATATTTGTATCTACAGTAGATAGCCCATTTTCTAGCGACTTTCCTAACATCCATTTTTATTTTTTCTATTAAAAGTTATTAGCTTAGTCTTTCCTGTCTGCTCATCTCTTTCATAAATGATCTCGCGATTTCGAATCTTTAGGGTTATTTTGTTCTTCTCAAAACGAAAAGAGTCAAAATCTGAGAGAACATAACAATTTTCGTTACTTTCGATCGTATTTATAATTTCTTTCCAAGCATCTTCGTATCTTTGGCTAATATGTGTTACTAGCATTATGTTACTTTTACTCTTCGCGAAGATTTCAAGAGCTTGATCAAAATCTAAGTGAAAATACTCTGAAGCTTTGTCAGGATCTTTTATATATGTTGATTCAATTAACAATATATCGCTGTTCTCTGCAAAATTTATTAACTCATCGAAGTATTTCGTATCTGTAATATAAGTGAATTTAAACCCCTTTTTAATGTAGCCAACTTCGTTGATCTTAATTTTCTTGCCTCCAAACTCAATTTCTCCTGTTTTCTTGAGGATATCAAGTAAACGGTGCTTTCCGTAAATTCCTCGCTCCTTTAGTTTTGTATTATCCAATCTCCAATAATCTTTTTGCTTAAAACAATATGCAAACGTTTTTACTGAGTGTTTAACTTCTAAAGCGTAAATTTCAAACTCACTAGATTCTAAAACTTTGCCGGATTCTTGGATCTCATTTATTTCTATTGGAAAATCAATGGGAATTTGAAAATCTTCGATTAAATTCATAATTTTGCTTCCAAAACCACGTGGAACGAAAATTCGCAATTTTTTACGATATTCTGAGTTTGCAAGATTAAAAAGAATTCCAGGAAGACCTAAGCTGTGATCACCATGCCAATGTGTCAGGAAGATGTAATCAATTTTTGTCGGCGAGATCTTAGCAAATCTAAACTGCCTCTGCGTCCCCTCGCCGCAATCAAAGAGAAAACTAGTTCCTTTAAATTCAAAGTAAAAGGCTGGATGGTTTCTATGCTCGCTCGGGAATGTGGATCCAGTTCCCAGAGCTACGAAGCGGATCATAATTATTTATCACGTTTAAAATTTATACTTTCCAGTTAAAAGATGGAAAGCGCTCAAATATCAAATAGTAAAATAAAGTTGAAATAACGAGAAATAGAAATAGTGGTGAGTAAAACATTGCAAATCCAATAACCCAAAGCGGATTCATAAATTGTTTACTAAGTTTATAATAAACTAACTCATAAGATATTAGAACAAATAATATTGTAAGGCAGAAAAAGATAAAGTTGAATATAATTGAAGTCACAATTGCTGTCGGGATAACGAATAAGAGAATTGGGGAAATTTTAGCTGAGAGAAGGATTAAAAGCGATAAACTTAGCTTATACAACAGGTTCTGAGGAAACAGGAAGGATAAAAGTACAAAAGCTAAAATTGCTGGGTTAATAACTGTAGAGTAAAGTAATAAAAGGATTGGGTGTTTTGCAAAGAATTCTATAAATGTTTTGAAATGATCGAATAAAACTTCCACAAATCCCGAACTCCAACGCTTTCTCTGATCTAACCACTTCCTTATTGAACATATAGGTTGAATCTCGACCGCAACTTCATTTAAGAGGAAGTAACTTCCTCCTAATTTGTAAATTCTTATTGCTAAATCTATATCTTCGGTAATAACTCTGCGATAACCTCCAAGCTTGTCCCAAAGCTCTTTTCTAATTGCAAATCCAGCACCATTCATGAAAATGGACTTTCCAATTTTAGAAGAAACATACTGATAGCAAGCGTAGTAACTGAGAAATTCTACCCGCACAAACTTCCCGAGAAAGCAAATAGGGTCTATTTCCTTGTAAAACTCGACAAGATCGTACTTTTCGCAGGCATCTACAATTTTTTTGATGTCTATTTTTTTTATTCTTAGATCAGAATCGAAGAAAACGAGTATGTCTGTATTTAGCTTTGCAACGACTTCATTTACTTCAGTGGCTTTTCCTTTTCTCTTCTCAAAGACGAAAATTTTGACCCCGTATTTGCTTAAATCGTCCAACTCTTTGCGCATTTTTTCAGTCGGAACGCTAGCGCAAACTATAACTTCCTTTTCGGGATAAGAATCTTTTAAAACTGTCTCTACAATTTCTTTGACATTTCCTTGCTTGTATACTGGAATTACGATTGAAACTTTTTTCATAGATCCCAAATAATGTTTTAATAGCTTTTAAAGCTTTATATCAAGATGTGATGACGGTCAGAGTTAGCTGATTTGTGATGTCGTTCAGGTACCACCTGATTGAGGTTAACGATAACGAAATACAAGAAGAACGTTAAAGTAGCTGTTAGTAAAGAAATTATAACACTCTCAGCAGGTGCTACTGCAAGATTCGTGTACTGATTTAGCGGTTTCACCGAGGATAAAAAGATGATTGATAGAGTTGTAAACATCGCAATGTAAAACCATCTATTTTCGGCAAAAAGAATATTGTACTTTTTCTGGTAGTAAAAGAAAATTGCGTATTGTCCTATCGCGAGGTAAAGTAGAATGCAGAAGACGCTTTGAGTAGTTATTGCTACAACATAAGATAAAACTCCAAGAATTGCTCCGTGAAGTACGAGTTCTAGTATAAAAGCAGAGTCTACTATAGTTTTTTTAGGTTTTTTCAAGAGAATGGATTGAGAAACTTCGTTGGTTCCAATAATCATCGAATTTACAGCTTCGAGTGCGAGATTTACGATTAAGATGTGAGTGGCTTGAAGCAGAATATTTCTAGATATAAAGAACGAAAGGAGAATGTTTACGAGTAAGGCTATGTTAACCGAAAGAACTATTGCTAGAAAAGCTTTAAGATCGTATAAAATTCTTCGTCCTTCTTTGATCGCCTCTATAATTGATTTAAAGCTATTGTTCATAAGAATCATGTCTGCAGCTTCCTTTGCGATATCTGATGCGTCTGATAGACTAATTCCAATATCTGCTAGCTTTAGAGCTGCAGCATCGTTTACACCATCTCCAGTCATCGCAACACAGAAACCTTTTTCTTTAAACGCTTTAACTATCTTTAATTTATCAGAAGGATCTGCTCTCGCAACTATTTTATATTCCTTCAATATATCCACAACTTTTTCTTTTGGCATCTTTTTTATGTCCTGAGAATTAATGCATTTTTCTTGAACTCCCACTTTTCTTGCTACAATCTTCGCAGTTTCCGGATGATCTCCGGTAATGATTACCACATCGATATTAGCTTTCTTAGCGAAAGAAATCGCATCGACAACTTCTTCTCTGATGGGATCTTCGAGAGCTATAATTCCTAACAAAATTAAATCTTTTTCCACATCGCTCAAATTGTAAACTTCGCTTTCTTTTACTTTCTTATAACCAATTGCTAATACACGATATCCTCTCTCAGCAAATTTGTTAATAACTTGGTTGACTTCAATAATATAGGGAAATATAGGTTCAACTCTATCGTTTATTTGTATATACTTAGTAATCTCGAGAATCTTCTCTGGAGCGCCCTTGACAAAGGCTACATAATCGTCTCCCTTTTTAGTTACTACGGACATCCTCTTTCTAGTCCTATCGAACTCGAACACGTTGATTACCTTCAATCTCGTTTTTAAGCCGGCCTTGTAAGCTAAACAGATTAGAGCTCCTTCTAAAGGATCTCCTATAACTTTCCATCCGTTGTCATAGACTAACTCAGATTCCACACAGTTTATACACGCCTCTACAAAAAGAAAGATTTCGTCAAGTTTTACTTGCTCGCCATCTCTCGTTATTCCACCTGAAGGTTCGTAACCCTTCCCAGAAACTTCGTAGAACTTTCTAGAAAACCAGAATTCGCGTATTGTGAGTTGGTTTAATGTTAAGGTTCCAGTTTTGTCCGTGAAGATCACATCTACAGACCCAAGAGTTTCTACAGAATCCAAACGCTTTACCAAAGCCCCGGATTTATAGATTCTGTGTAGAGCAATCGTGTAAATAACAGTTAGAACTGTTGGAAGTCCTTCTGGAATAACGGCTACTCCGAGAGCAATCGAAAATATTAACGCATCATATAGAGAAAAAATACCCATTGCGTAGCTAAGAACTAGCACAATCGCGATAATTAGAACCGTAATAGCTGTAATAAGCTTACCGAACTTATCGATTTCGATTTCTAGAGGGGTTTTCTTGTGAGAGATTTCTTCCACAGATTTATAGATCTTACCCAACTCAGTGCTATTCCCTGTCGCAACAACAACCCCCTCCGCATACCCTCTAACTACAAAAGTTCCCATATAAAGCATATTTCTTCTATCTTGGAGCGGGATATTTTCCTCTAGAACCTTTTCTTCTTTGCGAACGGGTTTTGATTCCCCAGTAAGGATGCTTTCGTCAACGTAAAGATTTCTGCAAGAAATTATTCGAATGTCTGCGGGAACTTTGCTCCCCTGTTTTAAAATTACTATATCTCCGGGAACCAACTCTGTAGAGTTTATTTTTTTGACCTTTCCTTCTCTACGGACAATTGCTTCGGCTTTTGATTCCTTTTTCAGAAGGGAAATTATTTTTTCGGATTTATACTGCTGAACGAAGTCGAGGAAGGTGTAAAGAAAAACTACGAAAGAAATTAGAAACCCTTCGTTGAGCTCGCCGATATAAAAGGAGAGAGCTGCAGAAAAGATTAGGAGCAGGACGAGCGGACTAGTTACTTGCTCTTTTATAGTTTCTAAGAATAAACTTTTGCGTTTTAATTTTATTTCGTTTTTACCGTAAATTTTCCTGCGTTTTTCAGCTTCTTCTTCGGACAATCCGTTGGAATTTGTATTCAATCGCTGAAAAACTTCGCTGATTGGTAAAGCATGCCACATTTATATTTTTAGCTAGAGTTTAATTTATATCTTCGGGGCCGTGGGGTAGTAGGAAGCCTACCGGGTTCGGGTCCCGGTGACCCCGGTTCGAATCCGGGCGGCCCCATGCAAAAGTCTTAAGTTTTAGAAAGTGAAATTATATTATGGGTTGTAGATTCAAGATGAATAATCTTTCCAGAAAGAAATTGATTAACGTGTTGATTGGGGTTATTGTTGGAGGATTGGCTGCGCTAGTGGTCAACACAGCTTATTCATTGGATCGCAACCTCCCAGTCCTACCAATTACTCAACTAGTGGATGATTACCTAAATATGACACCCATAGTAGACTCTATAGACCACATTAATCATTTGATAATTTTTAATTCAACCTATGGGATCCAAGCCGCTAAAGTAAGGGCTAATATGTTTTGTTTGAGTGGTAATTGTATAACGAGCTGGTCTTCCGTGGGTGGTAACCTGCCGTCAGGGGCTTGTCTGCTGTTTAATAATACTTCTTGCCCCACCGGATGGAATTTCTACAGCCAATTTATCCCTAATTCCCATAGAAAATTTTATAGGAAGATCACTATAAGTAATCCTAACCCTTACAGTTTAACAGATTACCAAGTAAAAATAGACCTGAGCTCCATAAGCGATCAACCCTTCAAAGCTTTATACGATGGTTTAGTTCTAGCCTTGCACTTCGACGAAGGATACGATTCAAGAGTCGTTGACTGGAGCGGTAATGGAAACGACGGAGAGCTAAAAAATTTCGGTGGAATACTGTTTGTCAAGTATGGAGGTAAATATGGATATGGCTCATCTCCTTATTGTG
>CAYXSZ010000093.1:0-4837 GCA_964468425.1 Candidatus Woesearchaeota archaeon
TTGGAGTATGCTATGAACGTTAGAAAAGATAAGTACACGATTCTAGAGGACTTGAAACCTTCGAAAGAAGAGTTTAAAAAAGCGTTAAAGGAAATTGAAAAGCTAGCCGAGGACTAGGAAAGACCACCAGGGCTTTCTCTCAGCTATAACTGTTGTATCATTGAATTCTACGTCCTCTGTAATCGTTATCGGAATTAATCCGAGTAATCTTCCAGTCTTAACGACTCTGGCAACATAAATCGTATTGTTTCTTTGCTCCGTGACATTAATGTCAACGAACCTCAGTTTCTGTAATCTCGTTTTTAACTTTGGTGGGAGAATTTCCGCGAGAAGCGTCTTGTTTTGCAGTAGCTCTCTTTTTATATCTTTATTTCTAATTAACTCTTTAATAGCTAGTCTTCTTAGTTGCTTGTCTCTTAGTATGGTTCTTAACATAACTCTTCGCATAGTTCTGTTAGTAGCAACTTCCTTGATTATCTCCTTCCTAACTTCTGGATTTTTAATTACTTCGCGAAGCAATGTTTTGTTTCTTCGTATCTCTGTAAACAATGCAGATTTCAGTTCCCTGTGAGTTAGGACTTGTTTTATCATTCTTGGATTCCTCCTAAGTTCTTCGACCAACTTCTTACCAACCATCCTCTGAATTACATATTTCTTCTGAGCTTGTGTTAAATTTTCGGGTTGTATCGTCGTGTTTATGTGTATTCCGGTCAAGTTCTCGAATCTGTGAAGCTTCACCTGTAGACAAGTTGTATTAACACTAATCGTAACATTCTTAGTTATATCGATGATTTTTCTCATGACTTCTCTAATTTTCTCGTTGTAGTATTTTGTAACATTGGAAATCTCCTGACCACAACTGTAGTTTACTCTATATGTTGTTTCGTTTCCTCCTTGGTATCTAGAACAGTTCTCAGAAATTTCTCTTATTTTTTCTAATTTTTCCTTTCTTAGCTCTCTTATCTCTTTGATTAAGGAAAGAACTTTTTCCTTGGTGTCATTCGAAATGTTTAGACAATGTGTGTATATCGCTAGTTGCTGCTCGGTTAGGTTGGAAATAGTATTAATAACATCTTCTTTGTGCCTTTGAACACATTCCCTTATAGCTTCTGTTCTGTTCATTCCTTGTTTAGTCAAGTTTAAAACGCATCTTCTCATCTCCTCTTTAGGGGTTATACACCTGTATGCTACCACGCATCCAGAGCGAATTATGGGGACTAGCTCTCCTCCCGGGCAAGGAGGAACGATTTTTGGCTCAGGACAAGTAACATTTCTTATTTCTTCTCTACACTCTTTCACAGCTTCGGGAAATGTTACATTTTCTTTGTATTTTTCGGCTAAGCACTTTAGAAATGGATTTATTTGTTCTGACTTCAACCTCATTAAGTATTCGCACATTGTCCGCACCTCTCCTCGCGCTAAGCTTCCCGCCCACCTTCTTACGTTTTCTACACACTTTGACAATCTATCGTTATCGCTAGGCTCTAAGGCTTGATATACGGGCTCTATGTAGCATCCCGTGCTATCGATGCGCACTACAACATCGGGTGGCAAGCAGTATAAAGTTTTGTTTTTGTAGTTGATGTACTTTGCGATGATAACAGTTCCCTGGCAATTTTCAAACACTTCTTTGTTTATTCCACAATAATAAAAGTCTCCCTGATATTCGCATTTGTATATTCCCGGGTATTCCGTTTCCTTACACATCCCCACATGAGACCAGCTATTGGAGCAACGTACATAGCAGCGATCTCCTTGAGATACAATCACACAACCCACGGGAGCGCACGTGTACGGTACTCCGTTGTAGTATACTATCTTAACCGCGGAATTGTTACATTCGAGGTAGCCCTTCTTACAAATGTACTGGTCGCCACCTATAACCATACATTTATAAGTATCTATCCCAACTTTGACACATATCGCTTCGTGGTTCGGTGTTTCGTTTTCGCCCGAATTTGGAATGCTCGCTGGCGCGATGTATTCCTGCGTCACCGAGTCGTACCATCCGTATCCCGCTGGTCCTTGTGTTAAAATCGCTTCGTGTCCTGAACAATTTGCGAACTTTATCAACTGGCGTGTACACGAATCGTACCATCCCTCAGATCGCGTTCCTGCGTATAGACACTTTGGCTTACACGCTGCTTGAACGCTCGCTGCGGAACCACTAACTACGAGTAAAACAAGTGTCCCTACTACAAAAAACTTTTTGATGCTCATTATAGAAATTTTTCTCGGGAGCTTATAAAACTCGATGTTCGAACGATGTTTTTGCATTTTTAAGGATTTTTGAAGTTTTTGAAATATCTGGGCCCGTAGCTTAGCTTGGATAGAGCGGCGGCCTCCTAAGCCGCAGGTCGCGGGTTCGAATCCCGCCGGGCCCGTTTTGATAACTACAAAGCCCCGAGATTTCAGCAAAAATCTAACACTATTTGGCTCGGTTTATCTCTTGAAGTCTTATACTTGTGTTTATAAATTAGTTCATCAGTGTTTTCGGGTCTATCAAAAAGATTTATACTTCGTCTTGCATATACTTTTCACCTTTTTCTACTTTATCAAAGGCTTTTCTTAGTTCTGCTCCTAAGTAAAACGCGTGTTGAGGATCTAGAAAAGCTACTACAGGTTTAAAGAAGTTGTACGCTTCTTCAAAGCTCGAAAACTTTTCTCTGAAGATAAGTTCACCTTGAACTCTTTGCTCTACAACGATGTGATTACCTTCTTGGTAAATTACGAAATTTCCTAATTGATCTGGAATGAATCTTTGGAAAGCTTTTTTGGAATATTTACTTAAAATTTCTTTAACTTGGTTAAAGCTATGTTCGTATATATGAGCTGAAACTGAAGTTGTAGTTACAGTTCCAACCTTGTAGTTCGTTCCAAATTTTTTGTTTATCTCGTTAACTATGTACTCTGCTAGTTTAATTTGTCCATACATGTTTATCGGCCATCCATCAAACATATCATTGCTCCTGATGTAAACGAAGTGATGATAATAATCTCCGATAAAAATTCCCTGAACGGCGACTATACAAGGAGGATTGGAACTCTTCATGTCCTTTTCGTGAAACCAGGTAACCCCCACAGCTCTTCTTGAATATGGAGTTCTCCCTAGCTTATCAATGATAAAGTTTATCTGATCTTTCCCAATAGGATGTCTCCTAAGCCTTTCTCCATAGGTGTACTCTACCCCTTCTGGTTTTTCTGAAGTCAATACTTCTTTGACATGCTTTTTAAATCTATCTTCAGCGAACCCAACTTCGAAGAACTCTTTATCTAACTCGTACTTTTTTCCATAGAGTGCTATCGTAACGGATAAATTAACGACTTCCTTTTGCTTTTCTCCATACTCTGAAAACTTCAGGGATCCATAACTGTAAATCGCGTGAAGAAGTTTTACCCAAGCCCAAAAAATCGAAGTTTCATATATTCTTAGATTAATTGTTGAAGCGGGCCAAGATGAAACTCCCAGAGCTTCTTCGATTTTTATTTTCAATAAGCTCCTAGCAGGCTTGGGATTTTCGTCATAATGCTTGTTAATCGTGTGGATTAAGGTTTCCAGGTCTCCCTTTTTAAACTCTTCTCTTAGATCTATGAGATTAACCGTGTTCACTATCTCCTTAGCCAGTTTTTGGTCTATTTTTAGGGAGGAAGTGTCCTTTTTTCCAAACACCTTGAAAAGTTCGCTTCCGGACTCTGAAAGATCTGCTCCGTAGACTATTAAAGTGTTTATCAGAGGATACCTACCTAAGGTTTCTATGATGTAATTAACTCCATGTTTGGAGTAAAGAGTCCCTATTATCGCGATTTTTTGTTGGACGTTCTCGGGCAACTTAGACAAAACCTCTTCCTTTTTGGTCCACAAGGTACAAACAGCCAAATTAGAAGCTTCGTTTATTAATACAACGTCTTTGTGCATTATTACTGTTACATAACGATGGTTAAAAGCTTATCGCCCAGCCAACTTTTGATGAAAACCTCCACTTCCCTTTCCTTTACCTTTATAAGCGCGTAAGGAGTTACTTTTTCCTTGTTTTGAAAAGCAGCAACGCTTCCAGGATTTACAACCAAAGTATTTGTTTCTTTAATTAAGGAAATTCCCGAACCTTCGTGAATGTGTCCGCATAGCACCAAATCGAAGTTATTTTTTAGAATAAACTTTGTAATGCTTCGTTCTCCAACATTTTCTTTTATAGCTTCCGGATCGTCTTCATAAGCTGGAGCCACGCCGGTATCTCCCTTTTCTCTTTTGTAGATTGCATAATCGGGATAGTTCCCAAAGAGCAGCTTAGAGTTCTTTAAATAAGGAGGAGTATGCGTCAGTAGAATGTTAGCGTTTGTTTTAACTCTTGTCAATCCTCTAAACGTTGTAAGATACAATCCAAATAGCAAATCACAGCGTCTTTTTCCAAACCTCTCTTTAACGCTATCTACAATTTTTGACTTGATTTTTCTATTAGCTTTCCACAGCGATGTACGAACGCAATATTTTTCTTTTAATTCCTTAATGTAATCTAAAACTTCTTCAAGAGTAGAGTTACCTGTATATATTAAATAATTTCCGTTCAGCACGTAAAATCCATGCTCTTTAATTTCTCCTTTCAATTCTTGAACAAAATACCAGTTTTCCAATTTCCTTCTTAGTCTTTCCTTGGAAAGTCTTAGCACGCTTGGTCGTATGTCCTTGTTCCCATAAACGAAGACGTAATCGTAATTACTTTCAATGCTCTTAATTAAATTCGCTTCTGGAAACAAATCATAAAGAGAATTGGTGTGTTTGTATCTTGATAAGTTATTTGGTTTGAGTAATAATCTCCAAGAAATATCACAAAACTGGTTT
>CAYXSZ010000094.1:0-3643 GCA_964468425.1 Candidatus Woesearchaeota archaeon
CCTTGTACGCGATCTAATTGAAAATTACGATAAAGATAAAATTCTAATAAATTCTCTACAAAAAGACATTTTACTCAACTTCAGGAAGTTGGATGGAGAGATAAGAATAAGCATGGGCTTGTCAAAAGACGTTAAAAGCATAAAATATATAGAAATATTAATTAAGAGAATAAACCCTTGGTGTATAACACCCTATAAAGAAAATACAAAAATTATATGCTATCTCCTAAAAAATCATAGAGAAGTAAGAGTTATTCCTTGGTTAATAACAGATTATGACGATTTGCGCAGGGTTATGGAATGTCACGGAGTGGTTACTTCCTATCCAAGAGCTATTAGGGAGCGAATTTTCTTTGAAGTTTAGAAACCAACCTTCCCAAAGCCTTAAAGAAAACATAACCATAACATCAACTTTGCTATCGAACATTCTTCACCTGATCATTCACTAAGCTTTGCGTCTTACCAAATCTTCTACTTTGAGGAGTGGAAGGTTCTGCAACACAAACTCTTAAAAAGTAAACTGCAAAAACCTCGCAAATTTTTTCTTTAGCAACAATCCAACTTTCCTATTCTCCGAGGAATGGTATCTATACATAAACCTTGCATAACAACATCTACAAGCACGTTGACTTCCAGCATATCGATTTATAACATATTTAGCTCCTGGAATTTTTGCGGGTGTAAAGGCGCTTTTAACTTTAATTTATCGGATAATGTAATTTTTAGTGTTAAAATATTAAACAGATTAGATCTTTTAATGGAGGATGTGAAGATTTTTTACGGAAAGTTCTCGGAAGATGTTTTAGAATTGATCGGGCGTAACCGTAAGGATTTCGTAACTTACGAAAACATGAGGGCTCCCGATGGCTACTTAGACGTAGAAAAAGCTAGAAAGCATTTTGAGAAGAGAAATCCTGTGATTATAAAAGCAATGATTGGTAATAAGTTGGTTGGATTTGCGTCTATCTACGAAATTGACGAGGGCTTAAAACTTTCCTGGTTGCTAGTCGATAGAGAATTTAGAAATAAAGGAGTTGGTTCGAGACTTTTGGAAGAAGTGATTCGCTATGCTAAATCCAAAGGTTACAACAAAATCTTTCTCAATACTTGGCACACCAACGAGAAAGCTATAAAACTCTACGAACGATATGGATTTAGGGTTTACAACGTAAAGGAAAACGACAGAGGACCAGGAGTACATACTGTACAAATGGTTTTGCATTTACGCTAAGAACATTACATTAAGTCAGAAATCTTGTACCTCTTGTCGCCTTTGTAAACAACTTGCGAGTTTTTATCCTTATGTAACATATAAAACAGTCTTTTTAACTTGTTCCATAAGCTCTCCCCCTTAATGGCTTTTCCCTCAATTAGAATAGGAAGTAAACCAGGTTTTCCAGAATAGATTTCCTCTTTAAATTCTTCCAGCGTGTAAGCAAATACATCGTAAATTTCGGGAAGAGTTATCTTTTCTTTTTCTTTAGTTATTATTAAAACATCTATGTCTCCGTACTTTTCGCCACGCGCACAGGATCCAAAAATAACGATACAAAGAACATTGTCATTCTCTTTTAACTGCTCCAATTCCTTCATAAACCACTTAAGAATTCAAACAACTTAAGGATTATGGAGTATGCCAAAGTTTGGATAAAAGAAGCTGAGAGAGAACTGGAGGCAGCTAAAGTTTTATTTGAAAAAGGTCTTTACGAAATGTGCGTTTATCATGCCCAACAAACTGCTGAAAAATCTTTGAAATCCGTTCTAATTTTGCTCGGTAAGGAGGTTTATGAACATAGAGTGACTTCAATATTTAGAGACGAAGTTCTAATCAAGTACGATTATCCTTACTTAGAAGAAATTGTAAATAAGGCATTTTGGCTGGAACAGCATTGGCTAAAATCTCGCTATCCTTTAAAAAAAGTAAATGGAAAAATAGACGTTCCTTATCAAATATACACTAAAGATGTTGCTAAAAAGGCTTTAGAATATGCGGAGTTTGTTTTAGAAAAAATAAAAGAATTTTTAAGGGAGGAATTTTTATTGGATGTTTAGCAGGTCGTCTAACCTTAACCTTACTTTTTGCGATCGACAGTATTGCTTGTAATAGTTCCAAGCTTTTTCAAGCACATTTCTAGAAGGTTTTAGCTTCTTGACCGCTATCGGTAACACCTCGTGAATGTCTGCTAGGGGATAAAACTGTATGTTCCTGTCTTCTAAAACTTCCGCTATAGTTTTTCCATCGTCCCTTACTTCGCTTCTGTTCAGCATAGAAATTACTCCCGCGATTTTTACATTCTCCAATTTTTCTAATTTTTCTATTTGCTCTAAAAGAGATCCTCCCGTGGTTGTAACGTCTTCCAATATAAGAGTTTTTCCTTCTGGCGCACAAACAAAGTATCTATTTTCAGGAGCTCCGTGATCCTTAATCTTTCCTCTTCCCACAGCGATTCTTTTTATAGAATATCCTCTGTTTATTAATTCATAAGAAACTGCAACCGCCCAAGGAGTAGCTCCCTCTGGAACTCCATAAATACAACTAAATCTTAAACTGTTATTATAGAATCCAAAATTCTGTTACTGGATGTGGCAGCGAAAATGCGAGAGTGCTATTTAAATATTTATTACTACTAAGTATAAATGACACTCGGCGTTATGCTAACTCGACTAATATCCCATTCAAACTATAAAAGGGTTTGGGAGGGTGAATATATACCTAGCAAAGAAGTGATAGTTTCTATATATAGAAATCCAGAACCAGCACTTCGCGAAACTTATGCTCTTATTGAATTATCAAATGACATTTCGCCAGAATTTATAGAAGGTAAGAAAATAGGAAGTTGCTATTTCATTGTTCAGGAAAGGATAAAGGGAAAGCCTCTTTCAAAGTTAAAAATAAACAGCGATTTAGCATACGATCTAGGAAAAATTGTGGCGGAAGTGCATAACGCGAGAATATTGCACGGTGATTTGCACAGCGATAATATCTTAGTAACTAGAAGTGGAGGTATAAAAATCATCGATTGGGAATATTCGTGTTTTGTCCCAAAAGAAAATGGAACCAAATATGTAACTCTTGATATATGTAGCATTTTAATGGATTTGAAATGGCGTTCCGTAGAATTTTTAGAAGGATACTTCCAAAACACAAATTACGATGCACGGGGTCTTCTGAGAAGGTTAGAAGAAATTATAACGAAATTCGGTTCGAGTGTTTCGCAAAAGAAAGTTATTCAAGAGTTTAAATTACGGTTTTAATTAAAAACAATTTTTGCATTACGTCAAATGGTGAAGGTTAAGGTGAAAGTCGTGCCGAACTCTAAGCAGCAAAAAGTTGAGAAAATTTCGGAAGACGAGTATAAAGTGTATGTTAAATCACCCCCTACCAAAGGAAAAGCTAACAAAGAACTAATAGAAGTATTATCAGATTATTTTAATGTATCTAAATCTAGAATAAAAATAATAAGTGGATTCGCTTCGAGAGAAAAAATTGTTGAAATACTTTAGCTAGTAACATTTATTTTTATTTTCCACATTATCTCTTTATCATTGCCAGGACCATCTGTTATGAATATCAAATCAAACCGACCCTTATATCCATCAGAAACGTTGGTTATGGTATTTAGGTTACATACTTTAGTAGTAG
>CAYXSZ010000095.1:0-10060 GCA_964468425.1 Candidatus Woesearchaeota archaeon
ACAAATACTTATAAAGTTATCGGTATAGGACACACACCCCTTTCCTCATGGAAATTTCATTCAGGTATATATTTGGAGAATTCTTATTACTATTAACTAGTAATTAATAATAACATATAATATTATAAAAATTTATTTGGCTCTATCCTCGAATGCTATCTTATCTGAACTTCCATCCGGATGGGGGGTGTGTGTTGTTTTTTAGAAATTTTTATAAACATTTTGCAAAACTCTTTTAAGTTAGTTGCAGCTCAAGGCTTATAACCCTACAGTGCTTACATCACATATGCGTGATCACAAGATTACTGAGTTCTTCGAAATTTGTTTAGATTCCTTCCTTCAGCGTAAAACTATTGTAAGAGACCCTCTTTATCTTTCAGACGCTTGGATTCCTGAGCAAATTAAACATAGAGAACGCGAAATAACCCTTATATTCAAGTACCTAACCCCTTTAATTAAAGGACAGAAAGCTCCAAATTTACTTCTTTATGGACCAACTGGAAGTGGAAAAACACTCTCAGCTCGATTTTTTGGAAAGCAAATTGAGAAAATTTACTCTCTTCGTAAAATCCCAGTGCGTTTTGTTTATATTAACTGTAGGTTCTACGGAAACAAATCAGGAGTTTTTCACTACGTTCTCCGTGAAATGCTATCTCAAATTACTGGAAAACCCTTAAAAGAAGGTATTAAGAACGCAGAAATGTTGAATCAATTGTTTACATACTTATCTGAAAAGAGACTTCGGGTGGTTGTTGTCTTTGACGAAATAGATTCTCTAGTCAAAAACACACGAGAAGACGATTTCTTGTATATGATTACCCGCGATGATCATATTTTGGGAAGAAATTCTATGTCTTTCATCGGAATATCGAATACTTTAGATTATTTGCGAGTTTTGGACGCTAGAACTCTTTCTTCTCTGAACTCTACAAAAATTGGATTTAAACCTTATGACGCGAAGCAACTCTACGATATTTTACTAGATCGGGCAAGGTTGGCTCTAGAAAAAGAATCTTATACTACTGAAATAATCAGTTATATCTCTGCGTGGGTTGCAAAAGAATCTGGTGACGCCCGAAAAGCTATTAGTATATTAAGATTGGCAGCTAATTTAGCAGACATCGAAGATTCTCAAAGAATCACAATAGATCATGTAAATCGAGCTATAGAGGGTTATGACCTCGACGCATTCGTTTCTATTGTAGAAACTCTTACAACTCACTTTAAACTAATAATCTTAGCTCTTCTTAAGCTTCAGATAGATTTGGGGTCGGAAACTTTTGTAGAAATTCCTAGACTTTTTTCAGAATACATAAAGCTTTGCGATGAATACGGGCTTCGTCCTCTCAGCAGAGATAATTTTAACAAGAAAATTAAGCAGCTAGAAACATTTTTGGGAGATTATTTAGAAAGCTATATAAAGAGTTTTGGAAAAGAGGGAAGGAAAAAAGTAGTTAGAATAAATTTGGATTCGAATAAGGCTAAGAAGGTAATCAGCCAGATTTACGAGTTGCTATGAGCGATATCGTAAAGGAACTTTGGAATAAGGGCTTCATAGTATCTGCGGACGCTGCAGAGGTTTTAAAAAAGATAAAAGTAGACGTTGAAAAGCTATTTAAAGAGTTAGAGTCGAGTGGTTCTACTGTTGTAACGAGGCAAATAATTGAAAAAGTAATTAATGTAAAGAAACCAGAATCTCAAAAAGTAATCACTCAAAAATCGAAGGTAACTACTAAAGGGGAAGGTATTCTTAAGTTCTTTGGTCAACAGGAAAAAGTCACTATAAAAATTAAAAAAGAAGTAACTGTAGAAGTTCGTAAAGAGTTGCTTAAAAAACCTACTGAGGAAATAAATGTAAATCGTCAAGTAGAAATCATTTTACCTAGGAAAAGACATGTTGGCGAAGAACTTGAGCTATCTGTTGATGTTATTAAAAATTATAAGTTGTCTAGGCACGAAATAACTGTGAATACTTGGGCTTCTTACTTTCGCGCTCGTCTACGGCATATTAAGAATCTTCTCAAGAATCACTCCGAGCTGGGTTTTTTCGTGTCTTTCGATAACTTAAAAGGGGGAGAAGATATTTCCGTAGCTGGTTTAGTTCGCGATAAGAGATATTCACAAAAAGGTATCATATTTGTTCTTGAAGATGGTAAAGGCCTTCTCAAGGTTTTCGTTTCAAACGATCTAGAGAACTTCGAAGAGATAAATTCCGTTCCTTTAGACTCTGTTATCGGTGTTATAGGAAAATACGATGAAGATCGAAATATGTTGTTTGCGGACCAGGTTTTCTACCCAGACATTCCATATAAAAACATTAAGCGAGGAGAAGACGATATCTGGATAGCTTTTACAGGAGATTTTCAGATAGGGAATAAGAAGTTTTTGAAAAAGCAGTTCGAAAACTTCATAAAATGGTTGAAAGGGGAATACGGTTCAAGAAAGGAAAGAGAAATCTCTAGAAAGCTAGGATATCTTGTAATAGCAGGAGATCTCGTGGACGGTGTGGGTATTTATCCTAATCAGCAAGAGGAACTAGAATTAATTACAATTGAAGACCAATACGCTGCTATGGAAAAGTATTTCCTAGAGATTCCAGAGCACGTTCAGGTTATCGTAATCCCCGGAAACCACGATGCGGTGCGGCTCGCGGAGCCACAGCCATCTATTCCTGAGGAGTTTCTACCCGAGACATATCATTTGAACAACTTTTATTATTTATCTAACCCTTGCTATGTTAAGCTTCACAACCTTCTCACCGTTCTGGTTTATCACGGCTATTCGATGGATTGGTTCGTTTCGGAAATTCCCATAATCAGGGACAAAGGTGGATATAACAAGCCTGCAGAAATTATGAAGTTTATGCTGATGCTTCGCCACCTTTGTCCGACTCACGGCTCGAATCCTTATTTACCCTATCCTGACAAGGATCCTTTAGTAATAGACCCCGTCCCAGATGTTTTCGTTACAGGACATATTCACAGAACAGATTACGCTATCTACAAGGGTGTAGAATTGATAAACGCTTCTTGCTTTCAGGATATCACTCAGTATCAAATCGAGCTCGGTCATGTTCCCGATCCTGGTAAGGTAATCCTTCGAAACATCAAAACAGGAGAAGTGAAAATATTGTCTTTCCTGAACTAAAGCAAAAAGATTATAAATAATTTTTTACTTTAATAGGAAATGATATCTAAAGAGACTGAAAAGGAATTAGAGCTCGTTTTCGAGAATGAGAAGCCAACAGTCTTCCTGCTACTCAAAGAAGAGCTTGACAAGCGTCCTGAGGTTGTTATTTGCGCCTGGAGAGAAGAGCATCCCCTAACCAAAAAAGTTTATTTTTACATAAGGACTGATGGCTCAAAGAAACCTAGAGAAGTTCTTTTAGAGGCAATTCAATCCGCTTTAAAGCGCGTAGACTCTTTCGAAAAGACTTATAAAAAAGTTGTGAAGCTATGATCAAGGAAGCTAAGGTAACTCTTGATACTTCAGTTCTCATAGATAAAATAACCTCCGAACTTCTAAAATCGGGAGAACTTGAGGTAAAGGAGATCGTCGTTCCGATTGCAGCTGTTGAGGAGCTCCAACACCAAGCAAACACAGGGAGAGATACTGGTTTCTTTGGGTTAGATGAAATAAAAACTCTTCAAAGAATTTGTTCAGAGAATAATATTACTCTTAAATTTGCTGGAAGGAGACCTACTCCGGATGAAATTCGTATGGCAAAGTTGGGAGCTATAGATTACTTGATAATCGACGTTGCGAAATCTGAGAATTCAGCTCTATTTACCTCTGATCGAGTTATGTATGAAGTTTCGACTGCTCTCGGGATAAAAACATACTACTTTGGGAAGCTACCCTCTCCTAAGGAAAAACTGAGATTTGAGGAGTTTTTTGACCCTCAAACAGCTTCAGTTCACATAAAAGAAGGTACAACTGTTAAGAGAAAGAAAGGTTTTCCGGGAAATTGGATTCTCGAAGATGTTGGGATTTCCTTATCCAGAAGGGAGATTGAAGAACTCATTAACGAAATTCTAGTCTCCGCACGGCTTAGAGATGATGGGTTCATTGAGATCTCGCGAGAGAACAGCTATATAGTTCAATTGGGAACTTACAGAATCGTAATTGTTGAACCCCCAGCTTCAGATGGGTATGAAATTACTATCGTAAAACCTCTCAAGAAGTTATCTCTTAACGATTACAAGATTGATTCTAAACTTCTTAAAAGACTCGAAGAAAAGGCGGAGGGAATCGTTGTGGCAGGAAGACCAGGTTCGGGTAAAACTACGTTTGTTCAAGCATTGGCTGAGTGGTATTTATCTAAAGGAAAAGTTGTAAAGACGCTCGAATCCCCGAGGGACTTAAACGTGTCCGAAGATATAACGCAGTACTCAAAAAACTTCACCACTTCTGAAGAGATTCACGACATTCTTCTATTAGCTCGCCCAGATTATGTAGTCTTCGACGAAATGAGAGACACTCCCGACTTCGAGCTCTATAAAGATCTTAGACTTGCTGGGGTTGGTATGGTTGGTGTAGTCCATGCTGAGAGACCTATTGATGCCATTCAGAGATTCATTCCCAGAACAGAACTTGGTTTGATCCCTCAAATTGTAGATACAGTTATCTTCATCGAAAATGGAGAAATTTCTCAAGTCTACGAACTTTCCCTTGTAGTGAAAGTCCCGACTGGCATGTTTATGGAAGACCTCGCGAGACCAGTTGTCGAAGTCCGTGATTTATTTACTGGAGAACTTAAATACGAGCTTTATACTTTTGGAGAGGAAATTGTAGTGGTTCCCGTATCCGAACAAGTTAAGGAACCCTCTCCTATCGAAAAACTCGCTGCAAAGCTAATTGAACGCGAGATTAAACACCTTCTCAAAATTTCCGATGTAAAAGTGGAAATTCTTTCAGACAACCTGGTTGCCGTCTATGTTCCCGAAAGAGCGCGTTCTAAGTTGATTGGGAAGAAAGGTAGGCGAATAGAAAAACTTGAAAGGCTCTTCGGCTTGAGAATCCGAGTTAAAAGCTTAGAGGAAAAGGAAACCTTCGCTGGAGAGGAAATTCCATACGAACTCGAAGACGAAGGGAAATACTTAGTTTTCTATGTAGATCCTAGATTTTCGAGGAGAAATGTTTCGATATATATTGAAGATAAATTAATTATGGTTGCAACGGTTAGTAAAAAAGGAAAGATTCGCATTCTCAAGAATAGCGATGTAGGAAGGATCATTCAAACTGCTATTCAGTTGGGAAAATCGATCAAACTGATACTTTCCTAACCCGATAATTTTTAATAAGTTCTCAAGATAAATTAAGTCAATGGGGATCTTTGAAAGTGTAAAATATGGGTTTGTAGGTTACAAAGAGAAAATTGGTGATGGTCTGCTATGCAGCATTGCACTAGTTCTTGCAGGTTTGTTGTTCTTTATACCATTCATAGGTCCAGTTATCTTTAGCTACGTTTATATAAAGCTGCTTCGAAAAATCGCGGAGATTTGGGAATTAACTAGGGGGAAAATGGACGATAAGGAAGCTTTTAAAGCTGCTTTAATTATCCTGGGCGTTCCAGGAATCCTATTTTGGGTTCTCTTAATAGATATTATATTTAGCTTGTTTCACTATATATCCACAGGCGAAGAACAAATAATCTTAATGATACTGCCTAAACTATTTGTAGTAATTGCTGTCGCGTTTATCTTGCAGCTACTCTTCTACGGACCTTTCATAAACTTAGTAGTTGGAAAAGCCTCGAAACTGTATTGTAGCGTTGGAGAAAGTCTAAGGATGATAATAGTGAACTTCTTAGCAGCCCTCCTGATTGGTTTCGTAATAGGTGTAATAGCAGCGATTATTCACTTAATAAATCCAGTAGCAGCTAGCATCTTCAAGCTTGTAGAGATCTTCGTATCAGTTATTCCAGTTTTAGCAACCATACACTACGCGGCAAATCAATGATTTTTTATTTTTATCTTCCACTGATTTTTAATGCTTAGGATAGCGATAATCGATAGAGAGCGTTGCAAGGCGCCCGAGAAATGTGATTATCTTTGTATGAAAGTTTGTCCCGTTCAAAAAAACAATATTAAAATCTTTGAAATTGGGTCAGATGGAAAGCCCAACATCCTTGAGGAAGCGTGCATCGGATGTGGGCTATGCGTCAAAAAGTGCTCATTCAACGCTATTAAGATTATAAATTTAACGAAGGAACCTGAATCCAGACCTGTGTTTCAATATGGTCCAAATGCTTTTAGATTATATCGTCTTCCCTATCCAAAGGAAAATTGTGTTGTTGGTATTATCGGAAAAAACGGAATCGGAAAATCTACAGCCATAAAGCTCCTCGCCGGACTTCTCAAGCCAAATTTGGGTTACTTTGATCGGGAAGTCTCTGAAAGGGAAATTTTAACTTTCTTTAGGGGTTCTGAGCTTCAAAAATACTTCGAGAAGTTGTTTAATGGACAAATAAAGCTAGCTTATAAACCTCAGGATATCTTTATATTTTTAAAACTCTATGGAGAAAGAACTGTTAGAGAGCTCCTTGAAAAAGTAGACAAAAAAGATTTAGTTAATAATGTTATTGAAACATTTAAGTTACAATCTATTTTAGATCGGAAACTTAAAGATCTGTCTGGGGGAGAGCTTCAAAAAGTTGCTATCGCTCTAGTTTCTCTAAAAGAAGCTAATGTTTATTTATACGATGAGCCAACAGCTTTTTTAGATATTTATGAGCGTCTCAACTCTGCACTGTATTTAGACGCTCTTAAAAGTGAAAACACATCTTTGGTTGTTATAGATCACGATCTTCTTTTCCTAGACTATCTTTCAGATATTGTACATATAGTTTATGGAGTTCCAAAGGCTTATGGGGTGTTCTCATATCCTATCGGAGCTAGAGAAGGAATCAATCAATATTTAGAAGGTTTTATCAAAAGAGAAAACTTAAGAATTCGAGATAAACCAATTAAACTAGATATAAAATCATTTGAAGAGAAAAAATCAGATGACGTTTGTGTTTCTTGGAAAGATTTTACTATAAAGCTTGATGGATTTGAGCTGAGAGCTCATGAGGGTGAAATCAAAAAATACGAAATTATTGGAGTGATTGGAAGAAACGGTATAGGTAAAAGTACTTTTGCGAAGGCATTAGCTGGTGTTATAAAAGTAAATTCGTTGCAAAATCAAGTTTCGATTTCGTACAAGCCACAGTATTTGATTCTAGACGACGAGCTCAAATATTTAAGAGTAAAAGAGTTCCTAAGGAAAATAAATCCAACCTTTAAAACAGAGTTCCAAGAATATGTTAGCGAGCTTGGAATTTCTGAAATGCTTGAAATTCAGCTTGGAGACTTATCTGGAGGTGATCTACAAACAGTTATGACTTTTGCAACACTTATTCAAGATAAAGATCTGTATGTGCTTGATGAACCATTTGCTTTTCTAGATGTTGAGCAAAGGGTAAGAATGTCTAAGTTTATTCGCGAAATTATAAAACAAAATGAAAAAGCTTGTCTTGTGGTTGAACACGACTTGCTCTTTGTGGATTATATTTCCGATAAGATTATCGTATTTCTCGGAGAGCCTGGGAAATTTGGAGAAACTCACGGTCCTCTCGAAAACAAAGACGCTTTGAATATATTCTTAAAAAACATTGGAATTACTATTAGGAGAGATCCAGATAGCAAAAGACCGAGAATTAACAAACCGGGAAGCTATTTAGATCGCTCTCAACGATCTTCTGGCGAGTTCTATGTTGAATAACCCAACAACTTTTTGATTTCTTCTTCTTTTATGTCTACAATTATTTTGCTTCCTTCTCTTTTAACCTTCGCATCAATTCCTAATATATTTAAGTTTTCTTTTATTTTTTCAGGATCTTTGCTATCAAAAACCCAAGAGTATGTTGAAAGAAAGTCACCTATCAAATTAAATTTTTCTATTTTCATTTGAACGGATTCTAGACTGTTTTTTTGAGCTTCAAGAATGTTTAGCAACTTCCTTTTTTTCTCCTCAAGTAAATACAACTCTTCGTTCTCAAGAAACTTTAAGTAAAACTCTTCGAGAGAATCGTTTACATTTTCAACCCACTTATCTAAAAAAATCTTAGGACTATTCACAAACTCGCTATATTTTTTCCAAAGTTCTTTAATGATGTTGTTAGGGATTTCTTTAGGACTCTTCTGTTTGAATTCTTTGTAGGGTTCTAGAAGAAGCTCTGTATACTTTTTTCCTAGCTTTAAGTCTATTGCTAAGGTTCTAGCTAAGTCCCTCTTATCAGAATTTTTTATAATTTTCTCAAAATCTTCGTACGTTTTTGGGATTTTAAAGTTGCTTGGGGGTGTTTCGTAAACTTCATTTTTATAAATCTTACGAATGCCGAAATCCTTGTATTCCTGAGCGTATTCTACTTTATTCTCCTTTAGAACTATTATGTTTCCAGGGGGAAATAGTTCAACGACAAGATATTTTTCACTGTCTGATGGTTTCACGACAACGACACGTTCCAGATCTAGGATGTCTACTTCTACTCTTTTTCCAGAAAAATCCTTTCTAAGGCGCATTACAAAGCTGTCTGATGGAAATTTAAGCTTGGTTTTTGATAAAAATACACAAAATCCTGGAATTATGTAAAGGTATTTCTTTTCCAAACCCGGTTTGTAAAGTTCAAGAATAATTCCTCTTTTATAAGTTCTGTGAATGGTTTTTATCGTTGCCTGATCTATCTTTGATTTGTTTTCGTTCAACCACTTTAAGAGCTCGTAAATGTTAAGTTGCATTTTTGTTTTTATCGCTTAAGTTTCTTAATATATGATGAAGATTCGGGGCCTTGATCAATGAAGAGCCTCTCTCTCAACTGAAGCCTCTAAAAATTCTATGAACTTTTTCAAATCTTTTTTCCATAATCCAACCCCAGCTGCTTTTGGATGCCCTCCACCATTAATTCCATGTTCTTTAACAAACTCTTGTACAATCTTTCCGAGATCTATGTAATTCTTCCTAGACCTGATCGAAGCTTTGCATTTTCTAGGGAAAAGTCTATCTAAAAATCTTTCTTTAATTGGAGAATAAACCATCACAATTTTTTCAGGGTAAAATGTACTTAGAATGTTAGCTACGATCGAAACATTTTCCTTAACTTCAAAAACTATCAAAATTTCGCTTTCATAAACTACTTTACTTCTTTTTACACACTCTATCTGTTTTTTAGCAGTGTTTAATATATTATCTAGCTCTAACCTCTCTATAAATTTTCTTGGATCATCTACTAAAAGATCACCTATTTTTATTAGTTGGGACATGTCTCCAAATGTGAAGAAGAAGAGTGGATAAACTATTATGTAAGTCAGATTATCGTAGTCGTCTGTGTAAACTCCTCTATAAGCTTCTTTAAAGTCTCGAAGTGTGTCGTTATCGGTCATCCAATCGCACATAGATCCTATCAACGCAAGTAAACTATATCTCTTAAAATCCGTTCCAAAGATGTGTCTTCCAACTTTATATACGACTGCAGTAGTACTAGTAACTTCTAAATTCAATGCGCGAATATCAAAATATTTTAGATTTTCTGGAATATCTTTAGGTATTTCTCTTTTATGGTGATCTATATATAAAATGAGTTTTTCTTTGTTATTTTTTGCAAATCTTATAAGATCATCATCCCTAAAAGGTGTATCTAGAAAAACTATCGTATTATATTTAGAATTACCTATTATGTTGCTTTCTAACTTATGATAATTTCTAACAGATCTCAGTTTTATCTTGAAATCTTTGTTTAATTTCTTCAGTATTACTTTAAGAAGAAGTGCTGAGCACACACCATCTGGATCGTTGTCTGCTACGATCAAATAATTGTTGTTCGTTCTTAGAATTTCTGCTATTTTTTCATACACCATAAAATTAAAATTTTTTAAAAGTGATAAATTTAATTGCGGCGGTGGCCGAGCGGCCAAAGGCGCCGGGCTTAGGACCCGGTGGGTTAGTCCCGTCCGGGGTTCGAATCCCCGCCGCCGCACTTTTTCTTGTCGTTCCTTGTCGTTAACGAGCTGTCGTTTTGTCG
>CAYXSZ010000096.1:0-4730 GCA_964468425.1 Candidatus Woesearchaeota archaeon
AGCGACAAAACGACAGCTCGTTAACGACAAGGAACGACAAGAAAAAGTGCGGCGGCGGGGATTCGAACCCCGGACGGGACTAACCCACCGGGACCTCAACCCGGCTCCTTTGGCCGCTCGGACACCGCCGCTATCCTTATAAACATTACAAAAACCCTTATATTATTTATGAAGATGCCGAGGACAGCTGACATATGAAGAGTCTTCGTTACACAGATAAATTGGAAAAACTAATTAAAAGTTATGAACTACAAAGTATTGTTTGTAATTCTAGATGGTGTTGGAGATCACACAATCAAAGATCTAGGAAGTAAGACTCCACTAGAAGCTGCAAAGAAACCTAATATAGATTATTTAGCTAAGTATGGAGAGAATGGAATGATATATCCAATAGATATTGGCGTTACGCCAGGTTCCGATACAGCACATTTATCTTTGTTTGGATACGATCCTTATAGAGATTATCCCGGGCGAGGTGTTTTCGAAGCTCTAGGTACTGGAATAGAGTTGAAAAAAGGGGATGTAGCATTTAGAGTAAACGTTGCTACAGTAGATGACCAGTTGAGAGTAATTGATCGAAGAGCTGGAAGAAACGACTATGGAATAGAGCAATTATTTCAAGAGTTAAACGGAATAGAAATAGAAGGTATTAAAATTATTTTGAAACATACAGTAGAACATAGAGGAGTCTTAGTTCTGCGAGGAAGTGGGTTATCCAAAGAAGTTGAGGGAAACGATCCTCACAAAGTAGGCACCCGAGTTAAAGAGTTCAAAGCTTTAGATAAAAACGCGGAAAAAATAGCAGAAATCTTAGAAATGCTTACTAAAAAGTTCTACGAACTCGCGAGAAAACACCCAATAAATGAAGAAAGAAAAAGAAAAGGTTTGTTACCAGCAAATTACCTATTAATTCGCGGAGCGGGAATGTTGAAGGAGGTCGAACCCTTTGAGAAAAAATGGGGATTAAAGGCTAGCTTCATCGCAGGAGCAGCTATGTATCTTGGCGTAGCGCGATATGTAGGAATAGAGGCTTTTGCCCCACCTGGTGCAACAGGAACCGTGAAAACATCATTAATCTCAAAAGCAGAATCAGCTATAGCTGAAAGAGATAAAAAAGATATAGTATTTGTTCACATAAAAGCTACAGATTCGTTATCTCACGATCGAAAGCCAATAGATAAGAAAAAATTCATCGAACTAATAGATAGGCAGTTCTTCTCAAGAGTAAAGGATGAATTTGACATTATTATAGTTACGGGAGATCACACCACTTCAAGCATCTTCGGAGAGCACACCGCAGATCCAGTCCCTCTATTAATTTATTCAACAATAGCTCAGAGAAAGGATTCTGTTAAGAACTTTGCAGAGAGAAAGAGCTACAAGGGTATATTAGGATTCGTTAAAGGGCGAGACTTGATGAGAATTATCATCAATAAGCTAGGTAAATCTAAGAAATTTGGTTTTTAACCAAAAATAATAATTTATAGTGCTTCCTCTAGCAATTCTTGGAACTTCTTAGCGATTTCAGGATCGATTTGATTGAGCTTTTCTACATTAATTTCAGAATACTCTTTTATTTTAACCTCATCAGGTAGCTGGACGTCTGGAGGTAATATCCAAACCTCTACACCAATCACTCCTTGAGGCAGATACGCTTCGTTCTTAGCTTTACGAACAATTTCTTTATTAACTTCTCCAGATTTCTTCATCTTACCCATATATGCTCTGATTTTTGTAGCTCTATCACCCATTAGCTTTCCAGAGAGTCTAACTTCAATTCCACGAGCCCCAGCCTCCATAACTTGCCTCATAACCCTGGAAGTTATTCTTCTAGCAGCCCTAGATCCATATTTTTCAATGCGGATTGCAATTAACTCCGCAACTATTTCTGCATCCAACAAAGGATTTTCTACTGGAACAGCCTCTATTTTAGGATTTTTAAATCCAAACTGCTCTTTAAGGATCTTTGCAAGCTCGTTCGCACGCTCGTTAGCTCTTCCAAGAACTAACCTAGGTCGCGCACAATAAATTATAACCTTTTCTCCTAAAGGAGTGTCAAAGTATTCTACCTTACTCACCAGCTTTCCTCTAAAATACTTTTTAACGAAAAGATTCAACAAAGTCTCCTTTTTCTTCCACTCAACTATTTTGCGGATAGCTTCTGTGACCATTGTTGTAAAACATTTTCAACTAATCTTTTTAAAGCCTTTTTCGAATACCTCTTTCCAGATTCGTATTGCTCTATTTCCATAGCGATTATTTCTACATGCGTTCTCTTTCTTCGAACTCTATTCATTCGAATTCTTCCAGGAACAGTAGTTCCTTTGTGAGCTGCGGCGTGGATAATTATTAATTTATCAGTATTTAACCCCAAGGCTTGAGCATTTTTTTCCAAAGAGTTTAATAATCGCAAGAAATGCTTAACGACCTTTTCAGGGTATCTTCCAGACTTGACAGGACCTTGAAGATCTGATCTGTGAGCAACATCTCTATTGTATCTGAAGAAGGGAATTGAGCGCTTCTTAGATAGAACATCCTCCAAGTATCGCTTCGCTTTATCTAAAGGGAGGTACTTAATAGCTCTTGCAACGTGAACGGAATTTTTCCGCGAAATCGGAAGATTCCACGCTCGCACAACCGCTATCTTCCTCGCAGACTTTAGCTCCTGAACGAGTTTAGCATCCATTCAAACGAAACTATATAAATACTTAAAAATCTAAATTTTCACTATGAAAGAACTCGAGCTTATGTTCACACTTATTGTCATCACCTTCATACTGATAGTCACGCTCAACCATTTGCAATTCACAGTTGAAATCACACACCAAAAAAACGAGTTCCTAGAAAGGTTTTACACGGGTAGATTCATAATCAAAAACATCACAGAAGCTCAACCATTCGCAAACGGAATCTGCAACCTTACGAAAAACTTTTTCTACTTGACCAACCAAACAAACTTCTCAAACTACGTCAAAGAACATAAAATCTTTTACCCTGTAGAGCTTGAGGTAGATTACCTTAACGGAACTCGGATAAGTAAAGTTGGAGGGGTTGGAGAAGATTATATAGAGTTTAGAAGAGTTTGCAACTATGACGGCAAACTAGTTTTAATTAGACTTCGAATATGAACCCTACAATAGTAGTTGAAGTTATCTTAAGTTTAATAACAATAGTTGGATTTTTGTTTTTAATAGAACCAAGCTACACTTTCAATGTAAAAACATACATCTTCGAAGATTTGTATGCATCGTTGACCTCTCTAAATTATCAAAACTTCGTCTTGCAAGACATTTGCAGCATAACTGCATCAATCCTTCCAGGAAACTATAAGTTTCAAGTGATCGTAAACGGTAGCTTAATATGTGGCTCCAACTATTCAGAAAAATTGTATGAAATAGAAGATATTCTGGTAAAAAATGGAACGATTTATAACATTTCAATCGTAATTGGAAAATGAGAGGGCAGTATGTTCTTATTCTCACGATATTAATATTATTAGTACTCTACGGAATCTACACGAGTACCAAAGTGGAGTACTCCATTTACGACAGCAACATCGTAAAGTACATTGCTTACAATTATTGGTATCAAATTGCGAACGAATCTAATGCTACTATAGTGTATCTAATAAACAAGACTTATGAATCGATCTGCCCCAAACTAAAAATTTACTGCGAATTCAATGGAACGTATGTAAAAGTCATTTCAGCTACGAAGGAATACGTTCTTAGAGCTAAATGATTTAAAAACTTTTGAAACAATAATCTAAACATTATACTGATAGCGGGAATGGATGTTGGAACTACGACAGCGATCGTGGTCGTTGATGAAAATAAAAGAGTAGTCGACAGAATAAGTAAGAAAAATTTTTCCGAGGAAGAGATCGTTAATTATTTAGCGGAGAAGAAAAAAGTAGTCTTAATAACAACAGACAAAGCAAAAATTCCGAGTACGATCAAAAAAATATCTGCGAGGTTGAATCTCGGAATATACGCTCCGAATAAAGATCTATCTATAGAATACAAGAAAAAGTTTTATACCAACAAGGAGCTAAAGGAGATTTTAACGAATATTCATGAAATGGATGCATATATTTCAGCGTATTACGCATTGGACAATGTCAAGGAGGTTATACAAAAGACAAAAAGAATAACTAGTGACGAATCCGAACAAATTAAGATTTTAAGAAAGTATTTCAGGAATATGAAGCTCGAACCAACTGCCATATATAAAAATTTTAAAAGGGAGAGCGAATCTAACATAAAAACACGAGAAGTAAAAACTTCAAGAAAGGTGAGACCTAAAGAGAAACTAAAAGAGATAGAGTATAGGATAATAGTAAAACCGAGAGTGAAAACTACAAAAGAAAAAGATAGAGAAAGAGAACTAATCAAAAAAGTAACTTACTACATCAATGTAATAAACAAGTTAAGCGAATTTATAATCAAACAACATAAAAACTTGGTCCCAAAAATAGAGTTCGCAGAGAAAATTAGTGATTGTAAGATAGATAGTGTATTTATAGACAAAAAAGAAGACTTGAATAAAGTTTACAATTACAAAAAATGTTTCGTTTACAAAGACCTTAAAGAAGATGTCTGCCAAATAAAGCATAAGAATGTGTATATCGTAGACGATTATGAAGATTTGTTTAACTTTGTAATTATTAAATCAGCAAATAAAATAGAGAACGAGGAAGCGGACAAAGAAATTGAACTAGTTAAAGAGAA